>CAYTYG010000040.1:0-4703 GCA_964441515.1 uncultured Treponema sp. | reverse complement strand
TGTATGTATTTCACGAGATTCGCGAACAAATCCATAAGCTCGAGGAGGAGGGAGAAGAAAACTATCGCAGCCAGGAACGGCGGAAGGATGACGGAGAGAATATACCCGTTCAGAGTGCGATTTGCCGCCATCCGTTTACCCCGCCGCCTTTTTCACCGCGAAGGCAAGGGCCCCCAGGAAGAGAATGAAGAAGTTGGGTGTCCACATGGCCCAGAAGGGTGAAATGCCTTCTATGCGCGTTCCCAGGGTCTGGCCGCCGGCAAGAAGGGCCCAGTAGATGACGGCAACAAGTATGCCGATACCGAAGCCCGTGGCCTTGCCGCTACGTTTCGTCAGGGTGGCCAGGGGATAGGCCAGTATTACGAAGCAAAAGGCGCCCGCTGGGATCGAGAGCTTTTTATAGTACTCGAGCCGATATACGCGAAGGGTTCTCTCCTCCGCCACGGGAGCCGTGAGCCCCCGCACCCTGTCCAGAATCGAGGACATGTCGGCAAGGGCCGCACCCGGGGAACGGCTTTCCCGCACGGACTTCTCGTATATGTCCAAAGCCTCCGCCCGGGCATTGCGGGCATCGTTGGACCTCCGCAGCCTTCGGGCGTCCTGGGCTTTTTTCTTTTCCTCGATTATGCCACCCAGATCCCGGGCGCTCATCTCCCGGGGGCTTATCCCGAAGCTCATTTCCGAGATGTTCTTGAGAAGAAGGTTGTACTCCAGGCTTTCTGCTTCGGACCACTCGAACCTCCCGGGTCGGGAGGCGTCGTTGACTTGGCTGAACACCTCCTGCATGCGAAGCGTCAGGACCCCCGGTTCGCTCTCCGAAAGCCGGCCGCGCTTTGCCGTGATGATACGTTTCTTTCCGCCACCGGCCTTGTCGAGGATGAGCACGTCCGAAATCCCCTCGCTGTCCACCTCCCCGGAAACAATCGTAAGGCCTTCCCACCTTCTGGCGGAATACGGCGTCAGCTCCAGGGCCGGGGAGGACGCCAGAATTTTCCTGTAAAGCTTGCTGAAGTTCATGGTACCCAGGGGAAGCAGGGCGTCGTTCATTAGGAACGACGCCGCGGTAAAGACCAGACCCAGGGCCAGGAAGGGGGCCATCACCCTGCGCTGGGATACTCCCGAGGACTGCAGTACGAGAAGCTCCGAATCCGAGGAGAGGCGTCCGGCGGCCATGAGGGCGCCGGTCAGGGAGGCGAAGGGAAAGGCCAATGCCAGGACAGCCGGGGTTGCGTAGACGATGAGCCGCAGGACGTCCCAGGGCGGGGCGCGCTTAGCAAGGATATCCTCGGCCATCAGGAGCATCTGGTTCACGAAGAAAACCAGGAAGAAAAAAAGAAAGGAAATCGCGAAGGTCAGGAAGAACTCCTTCGAGATATAGAGCCAGATGGTCTTGTGGCCGGCTTTCCCTTTACGGATCATCGCCGCCTCATCCGAGGCCTGTGGATCCGAAACCCCCGGCTCCCCGCCCGCTCTCTCCCAATCCGCCGGCCGCCACGAAAGCCGCCCGGGCTACGGGGGAAACCACTATCTGCGCGATCCTGTCCCCGTCCCGCACGGTGAAGGGCTCATCCCCAAGGTTCGCGAGTATCACACGCACCTCGCCCCGGTAGTCCGAATCGATCGTACCCGGGCTGTTCAGGCAGGTTATCCCGTGGTTCAGGGCCAGCCCGGAACGGGGCCGGACCTGGGCCTCCCAACCCTCCGGAAGCTCCAAACGTATGCCCGTGGGCACCGCGCTCCTCCGGCCGGGCAACAGTAGAATCGGCTCGGAAAGATGGGCATGGATATCCGCGCCCGCAGCTCCCGCGGATTGATACTCCGGCATCCGGGCTCCCGGTTCCGCCAGTATGCGTACTTCCGTCGTAATCACGCCATTTTCTCCACGGTTCCTGGATTACCCAGAGCCCTCCGGACGCCGACGCCGATACGTCCGTAGGCAAGGGCGCTTAAAGGGGAAGCGAAGAGTGTGTCCCTTGCCTCCAGAACCTGATTCAAATCCACGGAGCGTATTCTGTCAATGAACTCCACGTAGGGTTCCGCGAAACCGTCGCGCAGCCATTGCCGGGCCAGGACGCGCATCCTGGTTTCCATGTCGTCCGCCGAAACAACATCCTGTCCGTACAGATGGGCGACCGCGTCGGATACTTCCTTTTCATCAAGCCCGTTCCGCCGGAGACTCTCAACCTCGACCTGTATCCTATCCCACAAGCGGGGAAATTGTCTCGCGGAGGACGCCGCTGTGATGTAGAAAGCGCCCAGGGAATCGCTGCTGGCAAAGGAGGAACCGATGGAATAGCAGAGGCCGTAGGCTTCCCGTATGTTCTGGAAGAGCCGTGAGCTGGAGGATTCCCCGAAGGCGCAGTTCAGCGCGTCCAGGGCGTTAAGTTCTTTCCGAGTGAAGCGCTTTTCAACCACGGTTCCCGCTATGAGGTATACCTGCCCCGTGGAAGCCGGATGGGTCCAGTATCCGTTTTTAAAGGCGGGTGGAAGGGGTTTGGACACCCGGAGCCCCCTGGGAAAGCCTTCCAGTATACGGTCCAGGGCGTCTTCCATCGCCTCGGGTTCGAAGTCGCCGGCCGCGGATACTACCAGATTCAGGGGCTTGAAACGATCCAGGTAATACGCATACAGCGAATCCCGGTTTATACGGCAGACGTCCTCGGAATCGCCGGCCACCCGCCGCGACAGGGGGTGTCCCTCCCAAATGCGAGCGTGATACTCGTCCGCGGAGTCTTCCTCCGGATCGTCCCTAACCGCAAGGACCTCGGAACGTATGACGTCCTTTTCCCGTTCGAATTCCCTGGGGTCAAAGACGGATCGGAATGCCATATCCCCCAGGAACTCCACGGCTATGGGCCAGTTGGAGGCCGGAAGCGTACAGTGCAGGCAGAGGTTGTTCTTTTCCGTGAACGCGTTAAGATACCCCCCGGCCCGCTCTATTCCACCGGCCAGGCTTCGGGCGTCCCGGGTCGTCGTACCCTTGAAAAGCATGTGTTCCGCGAAGTGAGTGAAGCCGCGCTCCGATTCGGATTCCGTACCGGATCCCGCGGTGAACCAGAAACCCAGGCTCACCGCGTGGGAATGAGGCTCCCGTTCCAGAACGTAAGCGGCCCCGGAAGGTCTTCTGGAAGACCGGATGTCCATCTATCTCCCTCGGAGGGAATACTGAGAAATCGGCCGCGGCTCCATAGGACCCGCGGCCTTGTTTTTCGTTACGGATGGTTCGGGGGGGTAGCCGAAGGCGCGGAACCGTCGCCCTTGGGCGTATCTCCGGCTGCCTCGAGGGCGTCCACATAGGAAAGGTTCAGCCTCCCCATTTTGTCGATCTCTAGCAGCTTCACGTCCACTTTCTGCCCTTCCTTGAGGACGTCCGACACCGCGTTTACCCTATGGCGGGCCAGCCGGGAAATATGGCAGAGGCCTTCCTTCCCCGGCATGATCTCGATGAACGCCCCGAAATCCATGATCTTCTTGACGGTGCCATGGTAGATGCGTCCCACCTCGGGGTCTTCCACGATCCCCTTGATCGCGTCCCGGGCATCGTAGGCGTTCTTCTGCTGCTTTCCGTAGACCGTGACGGAACCGTCGTCCTCGATGTTTATCTCCACGCTGTAAAGCTCGCAGAGGGCCTTTATGTTCTTACCCCCGGGGCCGATGATCGCGCCGATTTTCTCCGGATTCACATGCATGGAAACGATCTTGGGGGCGAACTCGGATATGTCTGCCGCCGGGGCGGGCAGCGCGGTGTTCATGATGCCAAGGATATGCAACCTTCCGCGACGAGCCTGTTCCAGAGCCTTCGTAAGTATCTCCGTGGATACTCCGGAAATTTTAATGTCCATCTGGAAACCGGTAATCCCGTTTTCCGTCCCGGCGACCTTGAAGTCCATGTCGCCCAAGTGGTCCTCGTCTCCCAGGATGTCCGAAAGTACGGCGAACCTTTCTCCCTCGGTCACGAGTCCCATGGCTATGCCCGCGACGGGCCTTTTAAGGGGGACCCCAGCGGCCATCAAGGACAGGGAGCCGCCGCATACGGTGGCCATGGAGGAAGATCCGTTGGATTCCAGGATCTCCGAGACCACCCGTATCGTATAGGGGAACTTATCCTTGGGAGGTAGCACCTGCTCCAGGGACCTCCGGGCAAGGTTGCCGTGACCTATCTCCCGGCGGCCTGTCCCGAGCCTTCCGACCTCCCCTACGGAAAAGGGCGGGAAATTATAGTGCAGCATGAAACGGTCCCTGCGGTCGCCCTCGATGTCGTCCAGTATCTGCTCGTCGAATACGGTTCCGAGCGTGGTCACGGCCAGGGCTTGGGTTTCCCCCCGGGTGAAGAGTGCGGAACCGTGCGTACGGGGGAGTATGTCCAGCTCGCAGGTGATGGGGCGGATATCCTCAAGGCCGCGGCCGTCCACCCGGACGCCCTTGTCCAGGATGCTCGAGCGCAGTATCTCGTATTGGAGGTCCTCCATGAGGGCGTCGAAAAGCTTCTTTTGTATCTCGTTTTCGGCCGCGGAGGGGAATTCGGCCAGGGTCTCCTTGATGGCCGCGGAAACGGCTGCGCCCCGCTCCTGTTTTACCTTGGTAAACAGGGCCTTGGAAAGCCGTGCATGGGCGGCGGATCGAATCTCCTCTTTCCTCTCCATCTCTACCTTGAGGGGCGCGAGGGCCAGGTCCAGGTCGGCCCCGCCGCTGACCCGGCCCAT
>CAYTYG010000039.1:0-14384 GCA_964441515.1 uncultured Treponema sp. | reverse complement strand
CGGCGGGTTTCACGTCCTGGTGTCCACCACCATCATCGAGAACGGGATCGACATCCCCAACGTCAACACCATCATCATAGACCGGGCGGACGTCTACGGCATTTCCCAGCTCTACCAGCTCCGGGGAAGGGTGGGGCGGAGCGACCGCGTGGCCTTCGCCTACCTCTTCTACCCGGACAAGCGAGCCCTTTCCGAGATAGCCATGAAGCGCCTGCAGATCGTCTCGGACTTCACGGAGCTGGGTTCCGGATTCAAGATCGCCATGAAGGACCTGGAGGTGCGGGGGGCCGGGAACCTCCTGGGCCGGGAGCAGTCCGGGGACATCTACTCCGTGGGCTTCGACCTTTACCTCAAGCTCCTGGACGAGGCGGTGGCCCGCCGGACCGAGGAGGGCTGGGAGCCCGAGGAGGAGCCCTACCTGGAGCTGGACTACGCCGGGTATATCCCGGACGACTACGTCACCCAGGGGGCGGTCAAGATGGAGATGTACAAGAAGATCGCCAGCGTCTACACCCAGGAGGACCTGGACACCCTGTACCGGGAATTCGAGGACCGGTTCGGACCCATACCCGAGGAGGCCGCCAGCCTCCTGGCCCTTGCGGAGATACGCATTCTGTGCAAACGCCTTTCCATCGCCGCCCTGAAGGAGCGAGGGGGACACGTGACCGTGGAGTTCTCCAAGGTCGCCAAGGTGTCCGTGGAGCGTCTCCTGAGGCTCATGAAGGAGAGCGGCCAGAAGATCAAGCTGGACCCGAAGCGCCCCAACGTTCTTTCCATCGCAACCGGACCCATAGGCCTCCGGGAGAAAAGCGAGTTCATCCGGGAAAAACTCGCCGCCTTAGCCGGTTGACGGGGGCCCCACCCGGCGAAAGCTCCGCCGGAAAAGGAGAACCTGGGCTCCGATGCCGGCGAGGGACAGGGCCGTGATCGACAGGAACACGAAGCTCATGGAGGCCGCCTGGTAGATCACGCCCCCCGCCAGGGACCCCAGGACCTGTCCCGCGTTCAGCACGGCCTCGTGGATCGTCATTCTGCGGTTGCGGTCCGCCGCGCCGGAAGCCCCGTAGAATATGGAGTTGTTATAGGCCCAGGCGGCCGTGAATCCCATCCCGGCCAGCCCGAGGACCAGGACGGGGATGGAATTTCCTCCCAGGGCGAGCACGAGGCTGAAGAGCGCCGAAAGCGCCACGGGCACGAATAGGAAGCCTTTATAAAAGCGCCAGAAGAAAAACCTCCCGAAGAAGAGAAATCCTATCGTTGTGGCGGCCGTCCGGACGGTGATCATCAGCCCCGTGCCGGATTCCGAGAGCCCCAGCTCGGAGCGCGAGAACATCGGGAAAATATTCGACAGGACCCCGATGGTCACATAGAGCACGAAGACGGCCGCCCAGGCGGGGTACCGCAGGTCCGTGCTCTCGTCCGGGGCCTTCCCGGAGGCGGGGGAAGAAGTCTGCGGCGGTTCCTCCGAATTCCCAAGGTAGCGGCGGGTCGCGCGGAGGAAGATTACGTTCAAGGCGAGCAGGGCCACTGCGAACCAGACTGGAAGGAATTTTCCCCGCTGGCTGAGGGCTCCCGCCATGTAGGGGCTCAGGATTCCCGAGAAGCTCCAGGAGAAGCTGAAGATCCCGGAAGCCCGGGAGAGTTCGCGCTCCTCCAGCCCGCGGGCCAGCCATCCCATCACGGGCGGCCAGTAGAACGACAGGAGAAGGCCGAAGAGGGCGCAGGAGGCGAAGGCGGCGGGAATGCCGGGGAAGGCCAGGAACGAAAGGAACACCGCCGCGGAGGAGACGGACATGAAGACCATGGAAGTCCGCGGCGCGAGCCGCGAGTGGAGGCGCCGGAAGGCCAGGCAGGAAGAGAAATAAACGGAGGACCAGAGGGCCCCCAGCCATCCGACCACGGAAGGAGGCGCCCCGAAAACCTCCCGCAGGACGAAGATGAGGCCTAGGTTGATGTTTCCTATCCCCAGGCCGACCAGGAAGACGGAGGGGCCGATCACGGCCATCTTTCGGAGGCCCGCCGGGGAAGGAGCGGACGGTTCGGTACTCATGGACTACGAGTCTCCCGGGTGACGCGGCCGTAGCCGCCGCAGGGATGGGCTGAGACTAGGCCTGCCGGGCCGCCTTGGTCAAGCCGGGTACCGATATCCGGGGGCGAAGGGGCGGCAGCCGGTTTTGACATCCCCTCCCCCCGGGCGGTACAATCCAGGGCTACGACCGGCTAAAGCCGAGGACAGCCCAGCGGGGGAAGCCTGGATGGATACCAAGGATCGGGCCAACGAGTTGGCCGCCCTAATCGAGCGGCACCAGGATCTCTACTACAACGGCCAACCGGAGATCAGCGACGAGGAGTTCGACGCCCTCTGGGACGAGCTTGCCCGCCTGGACCCCGGGAATCCCGCCCTGGCCCGGGTGGGCGTCGATTCGTCGGACGGGTTTCCCAAAGCCCGGCACCTCATTCCCATGGGAAGCCAGGAGAAGGCCACAAGCCCGGAGGAGTTCCTCAAGTGGGCCTCCAAGGTGGGCCATCCGGAGTACCTGGTCCAGTACAAGCTGGACGGGGCCTCCCTCGAGCTCCAGTACGACTCGGGGCGCCTGGCGCGGGCCGTAACCCGGGGCGACGGGGTCACGGGGGACGATATAACGGCCAACGCCCTGCGCATGGGCGGGGTCCCGGCCCGGATCCCCGAGCCTTTCTCGGGGGGGGTGCGGGGCGAGGTGATCATGACCCGGGAGGTGCACGCCCGTAAGTACGCGGACAAGGCGAACTGCCGGAACGCCGCCAACGGCCTGATGAAGCGCAAGGACGGGACGGGGAGCGAGGACCTCCGGGTCATCTGCTACGACGCCGCGGCCAAGGAGGGACAGGCGGGTTTCCCGGACGAAAAGTCCAAGCTCGCCTGGCTGGATCGCATGGGCTTCGAGACCGTGCCCCTCCGCGTCTTCGCCGCGCCCGGGGAGGTGGTAGACTACCGCGCCCACATGATAGATATCCGTCCGGGGCTTCCCTACGATATAGACGGCCTTGTGGTGAAGGGCCCGGAGATTGACCCCGGGGACATGGTCCGAGCCCGGCCGGAGAAGCAGATAGCCTTCAAGTTCTCCCCCGAGGAGGCCGTTTCCACGGTACGGCGGGTCCTCTGGAGCGAGTCGGGGGCCAACTTCACGCCCATCGGGATACTGGACCCCGTCCGACTCGCGGGGACGGTCGTCCAGAGGGCCAATCTCTGCAACACGGACATGATACGCTCCCTGTCCCTCCGGATCGGGAGCCGGGTGGTCATCACCAAGCGGGGAGAGATCATCCCCAAGATCGAGTCCCTGGTGGAGAACCCCCCGGACGCTTCGGAGATCCCCGTGCCCTCGAAATGCTCCTGCGGCTCGGCCCTGGTGGACGAGGGTACGCGGCTTTACTGCCCCAACCCCGACTGCCCCAAGAAGAGCCTGCACCGGCTGGAGAAATGGTTGTCCGTCCTGGACGTCCGGGACTTCGGCACCGTGATCCTGGGGAAGCTTCACGCCTCGGGGCGGGTCCGTACCATCGCGGACCTGTATACCCTGAAACCCGAGGAACTCTCGGAATTCGACCGCATGGGGCAGGTCCTGGCCCGTAAGATCCTGCGGAACCTCGCGGCCCGGAACGAGGTGAGCCTGCCGGAGTTCGTGGCGGGCCTCGATATCGAGGGCGTAGGAGAGCTCGTTGCCGAGAAGGCCGTGGCCGCGGGGTTCGACACCCTGGACAAGCTTCGGGCGGCCAAGCCCGAGGAACTTGCCCAGGTGAACGGGTTCGGGGACATTCTGGCCCGGACGCTCGTGGAGGGGCTCCAGGCCCTGGCCCTCGAGATCGACGCGCTCCTGGCCGCAGGGGCCGTGAGGATACGACCCCCCGCGGGGCGGGGAGCCCTGTCCGGTAAGAGCTTCTGCTTCACCGGGGAACTCCGGGCCATGAAACGCTCCCAGGCGGAAGCCCGAGTCAAGGGGCTCGGCGGTACGGTCAAGTCCTCGGTGACCCGGGACCTGTCCTATCTCGTGACGAACGATCCCGAATCCGGCTCCGACAAGAACCGAAAGGCCCGGGAGTTCGGCATCCCGGTCATCGGCGAGGAAGAGTTCCTGGACCTCGCGGGGGGAGAAAAATGAGGCGGAAGCGGTTCGGCCTGCTTATCCCTGTCCTTGCGACCGCGGCCGCGGTTCTCCTGGGGTTGGGGAGTGTACGTTTCCTCCAGGAATCGCGGATAAGGCGGCTGGAGGAGAGCGTCCGGTCTTTGGAGGAGGAGCTTATCCCCCTGCGCTTCATGGTCCTGGAGCGGGGGGGCGGCACCCTTCGGGCCAGGGTCCGGCTCTACGACCTTGCCGGCGGCGAGGTGAATTGGTTGGAAACCTCCTGGCCGGGGACGGAGCTCGCATTCGATTTCACGGTGGTATCCTTCGCGGGCCGGTACCTGGCGTTTCCCCGCCGCGTCTTCACGGACCGGATCGCGCCCTCCGCGGGAACGGACCTCTATCCCCTCTATGATCGGGAGGAATTCCCGGCAGTCTTCGAGGGAGGCGGCTTCGGGGACTACGGACGGGCGAAGCTGACCGAGGTATTCCGCGCCCTGCGGGCGGGGGACGACCCCCCGGGGGCCTTCGGAAGCGCCGTCCACGACGTTGCCCGGATAGCGGCCTTCGAACCCGGGGTCGTGTACCGCGTCGTCGCTCGATCCAAGGGCGGCATCGAGATACGGGAGGAATAGGATGGATACGGTCCGCCTGAAAAGCCTGCTCTTCGCCGCGGCGGACGCGGCGGCTTTTCTTCTCACGAAACCCCTGGGGCTAGCCGCCCTCGGGACTTTCCTTCTCCTGGGTTTCGCCCTGCGCCTTTCCTCCGCGGTGCGGGAGCGGTCCCTGGCCTGCGAAGCCGCGGGCCGCCGGTTGGGGGCGGGGCAGGCGCTCGGAGTGGTTTTGAGGGAGTTCTATACCGGGCTTGTTTCCCTGGTCGCCGTGCTTCCCTCCGCTGCGGCCCTTTTGCTGGGCGCCGTCCTGCTGGTGGGCGTGGCGGACTCGATTCGAAGGATGGACGAGATCGCGGCCAACCGCCAGCGCATCTCGGAACTCTCCGCGGTGGTTCGGAACCTGGAGCGCCGGTACAAGGTGGCGGAGGTGCACGTCCTGGAGGCGGACGGAAAGACGGCCCGCATCTCCCTGGGGTTCTACGACTCCCGGTCTCCCGGGAAGCCCTCGCGCACCCAGGAGGTCACGATCCGGGGCTCCGAGGTTTTCGTGGACGCCCTGGTCGTGGACTTCGCGTATTCCGAAATCGAGTCCGGGCGCCGGGTGAACCTGGTCCTGCCCTACCGGGTCTTCGGGGACCGCCAACCCGCCTCCGAAGGAGAGCCCCTGGCCGTCCTGGACGGGGAGGGGGTTCCTCTCCTGTACCGGCGCTCGGAAACCGAGATCTACGGTTTGGACCCGGCCCGGTACGACGAGAGGCTGGAGGAGCTCATGGACATACTGGCGGACGAGGAGGCCCGCCGCCGGGAGGGCATTGTGCGCAGCGTCTTCGGGGCCGCGGCCCGGCGCAGGGTTTCCGCCGGGGATACCTTCACGATCTGGTCCGAGCAGACCGGCGGCCTGACGATCAAGGGCGAGAGCGGCTTCTGATGCCCTCCTGGCTCACGGCCCAGGGCGCCTTCGCCCTTTTACGGATCAAGGTCATCCCCAACGCCCCCCGAACCGTCCTGGGGGAAGAGCGGGCCGGGGAGCTTGTCGTGCGCGTGGCGGCCCCCCCGGACAAGGGAAAGGCCAACGAGGAGCTGGTGAGGTTCCTCTCCAAGCGCCTGGGCATACCCCGGAGCGCGGTCGAACTCGTCTCCGGGAATACGGCGCGGCACAAGGTCCTGCGCGTTCCTGCGGAGGCCGCGGGCAGGTTTGCCGCGGGGGGGCTCCCGCACGGCGAGGGGTGACCCTCCGGGGGCGGACCCCGGTTCCGATCCGCCGTTCCCGGCCGACGCCTTGTCCAAGCCTCCCGGTCCGCTATAAAATCCCCCTCGATCAAGCGACATCCGAAGGAGCACCCATGAACGACGCCAAGACCCGCTGGAAACTGCTCGTAGCTCAGGCCCTGGAAGCGGTCCGTCGCGAGAAGGGTCTCCCGGAGGACGCCCTGTCCTCCCTGCAGCCGGTCCCGGAGGACCCGCCCAAGCTCGAGCTCGGGGATATCGGGTTCCCCATGTTTCCTTATTCCAAAATCCTCCGGGAAGCCCCGGTCAAGATCGCCCAGGCGACCGCAGCTACAATACTTGGAAACCCCGAGGCGGCCGCTCTTGGAATCGCCCGCGCGGAGGGCCCGTACGTCAACATCACCCTGAACCGGACCGCCGTAGCCAAGGAGGTCCTGGAAGCCGCGGAAAAATCCCCGGACGGATACGGCCGGAACGAGAGCCTGGCGGGCCGGAAGATCATGGTGGAGTTCTCCAGCCCCAATACGAACAAGCCCCTCCACCTGGGGCACCTGCGGAACGACGCCCTGGGGGAGAGCGTCTCCCGCATCCTCGCGGCGAACGGCGCCGAGGTCTTCAAGATCGACCTCATCAACGACCGGGGGGTGCACATCTGCAAGTCCATGCTGGCCTACCAGGCCTACGGCGAGGGCCGGACGCCCGAGACCGAGGACGTCAAGAGCGACCATTTCGTGGGCGATTACTATGTCCGCTTCAACGACCTCAAGAAGGCGGATCCCCAGGCGGAGGACAAGGCCCAGGCCCTCCTGGTGAAGTGGGAGGCCGGGGATCCGGAGACGATAGCCCTCTGGAAGAGGATGAACGAGTGGGCCATAGGCGGCATACGCCGGACCTACGAGCGGACGGGCATATCCTTCCAGAAGTATTATTTCGAGAGCCAGATCTACGTCACCGGCAAGGACGAGGTCCTGCGGGGCCTGGAAAGCGGGGTTTTCTTCCGGGCCGAGGACGGGTCCGTGCGGGTGGACCTCGGGGATATAGGCCTGGATACCAAGGTCCTCCTGCGCAAGGACGGCACCAGCATCTACATGACCCAGGATATAGGGCTTGCCATAGAGCGCCACAAGGACTGGCCCTTCGACCAGCTCATCTACGTGGTGGCCAGCGAGCAGCAGTACCACTTCAAGGTACTCTTCCATATCCTGGAAAAGCTCGGGTACGAGTGGGCCAAGAACCTCTATCACCTCTCCTACGGGCTCGTGAACCTGCCGGAGGGGCGGATGAAGACCCGGGAGGGCACGGTCGTGGACGCGGACACCCTTCTGGATTCCCTCCGGGACCTGGCCGTGGAGGAGATAACCGCCAAGGGCCGGGAGGACGCCGTGGGCGACATGTCCGAAACCGCGGAGAAGATAGCCCTGGGGGCCGTCCACTTCTACCTGTTGCAGGCCAACCCCGCGAAGGACATGATCTTCAACCCCAAGGATTCCCTCTCCTTCAACGGCGCCACGGGCCCCTACATCCAGTACATGGGGGCGCGGATATCCTCCATGATCCGAAAGCACGAGGCGGGGGAAGGCAACGCCCGGGGCGGCAAGGTCCGCCCCGAGCTTTTGTCCGGGGATTCCGAGTGGGCCCTTGTTCGGAAGCTCTCCGAATACCCCGGCGCCGTAGCCCAGGCCGCGGCCGGCTTCGATCCCTCCGTGGTGGCCGTGTACCTCTACGACCTGGCTTCCGCGTTCAGCAAGTTCTACCACGACAACCCCATCCTGACGGCGGAGGATCGGGACGCGGCCGCGACGAGGCTGGCCCTAGCGTACGCGACCCGCACGGTGCTCCGGAGCGGGCTGGAGTTGGTTTGCATCCCCTTCCTGGAGACGATGTGACCGCGACAATTGACAGGAACATCGTTTCCAGCGTATAAAGTCACGCTCGTCGTAGTTATTTACCGAGTCGTACCATACGAATATAGAGGTTATCGAGATGTACGCAGTCGTTGAAGTACAAGGCAAACAGTATCGCGCGGAAAAGGGAGCCAGCCTTCGGGTGGACCGCATGGAAGGCGAAAAGGGCCAGGAGGTCTCCTTCGATTCCGTCCTGCTCCTGTCCGGGGAAACCGTGAAGATTGGAACCCCCTACGTCTCCGGCGCTTCGGTCAAGGCCGTTATCGCCGATCAGGCCAAGGGCGACAAGATCATCGTCTTCAAGTACAAGCCCAAGAAGGACTACCGCAGGAAGCACGGCCACCGGCAGAGCTATACGCTCCTGACGGTTCAGGACATCGTCGGGGCCTGAGGCCCGGCCGATGATCGACGTGCGCGCTAGCGTCGGCGTCGACGGCGTGCTTCGGCGCGTAAAATCCGCCGGGCACGCGGAAACGGACGCCCGCGGCCGGGACATCGTCTGCGCCGCGGCTTCCGTGTTGCTGAGGACGGCCTACGAGGCCATGGCGCGGATAGAGGGGGTGAGGATCGAGGGATCCGCTCCCGAACCGGGGAGCCTCTGGTTCTCCGTACGGGACTTCCGCCCCGAGGACGCGGAACGGTTGAGGGGCATAGGGGACTTCCTGCTGGTCGGGCTTTCCGGCCTGGAACGGGAGCACCCGGGCGCCCTGAAGCTGACGACGGAACGATATTGGAGGGAATGAAATGGCGCATAAGGGCGTGAACGGCCGGGATTCGAACCCCCATCACCTGGGCATCAAGGCCAGCGGAAACTCGATCGTTACCGCGGGATCCATCATCGTTCGGCAGAGGGGAACCCATATCCACCCGGGCACCAACGTAGGGATAGGCAGGGACGACACGCTCTACGCCCTGGTGGACGGCAAGGTCGTCTTCTCGGACCATCACGGCAGGAAGTACGCCGGAATCGAGCCCGTCCGGGCCTGAGGACGGCGACGCGAACCCCAAGGCGCACGGAAAGCGTCTGCGGGAGACGATAGGAGCCGCCCGCGGTATGCCGCCGCCGGGCGGTTTTTGTTTGTTCGCGGGGGCCCGCGGCAGGGAGGTGCGGTTTGGTCAAATTCGCCGACGAGGCAACCATCGTCGTGTCGTCCGGCAAGGGCGGCAACGGATGCGTTGCCTTTCGCCGCGAAAAGTACGTGCCCCGGGGCGGGCCTTCGGGGGGCGACGGCGGCAAGGGCGGCGATGTCATCTTCGAGGTGCGGCGCAACCTTCGCACCCTGTCCCATCTCCGGTACAAGCAGACCTTCAAGGCCGCCAACGGCCGGGACGGCACCAGCCGTAACATGCACGGCGCCGACGGCGAAGACATCGTCATACCCGTGCCCCCGGGAACCCTGGTCAAGGAAGCCGAAACCGGCAGGGTGCTTAAGGATTTTACCGAGGATACCGCCCCCTGGGTTTACCTTCGGGGCGGCAACGGCGGCTGGGGCAACACCCGCTTCAAGAGCTCCACCAACCAGGCCCCCCGCATGGCCCTGCCCGGGAAGCCCGGACAGACGGCGCGGCTGGAGGTCGAACTCCAGCTCCTGGCGGATATCGGGTTTGTGGGTTTCCCGAACGCGGGGAAAAGCACCCTTCTGGACCTTTTCACGAACGCCCGGCCCAAGATAGCGCCGTATCCCTTCACGACAAAAATCCCCAACCTCGGGATGCTGACCGTCGGGGAGCGGGACATCATCCTGGCGGACATTCCCGGGATCATCGAGGGCGCCCATGAGGGGCACGGCCTGGGCATTCACTTCCTTAAACACATCGCCCGGTCCAGCGCACTGGCTTTTCTCATCGACCTGTCGGACGACAACTACCTGGAGGCCTTTCCCGTCCTGCTCTCGGAGTTGAGGGAGTTTTCCGCGGCTCTTACGGCCAAGCCCCGGGTGGTCCTGGGGACGAAGCTGGACCTTCCGGAAACCGAAGGGCGTCTGGAGCAGCTCCGCGCGGCCCTGCCGTCCGAGCGCGTCCTGGGCTTGTCCGTTTTCTCCCGCCTGGGCGTCCCGGAGGTGCGGGAGGAGTTTCTTCGCTTCGTCCTTTCCGCGGAGGAATCGGGCTCGGGGAATGGGACCGCGGGTTCCGGGACCGGCTGGGACCCTGCCGGTCCGGGGGAGGGCGAAAGCGGGCAACCGGACGGCGAAAAACGGAACGGAACCCTGTGGACCGCGACGGACGGTTGGAAGGACGGTCCGTAGCGTGCGCCTGCTTATGCTCGGCGGGAGTTTCAATCCCATCCATATCGGGCATCTCATCCTCGCAGAAGAGGCCTGCGCCGCCTTCGGGTACACCCACGTCGTCCTGGTCCCCGCCTTCCTCCGCCCTCTCAAGGACCTTCAGTCCGATCCCGGCCCGGCGGCCCGCCTCGGGATGACGCGGGCCGCCGCGGGGGACGATCCCGGACTCCTGGTCTGGGACGGGGAGATCCGGCGGGGGGGGCTCTCGTTCACCATCGACACAATCCGGGAGCTCGTCCGTTCCTACGATTTGGAGGAAAAGCCCGGGCTGCTCCTGGGGGACGACCTCCTGGACGGGTTCCACCTCTGGAAGGAAGCCGACGCCCTTGCCCGGGAGGCGCGCCTGGTCTGCGCCCATAGGATCAGCCCGGAGCGCCTCGCCTTTCCCTACGAGCACACCTACCTGGACAACCTCCGGATCCCGATATCCTCCCAGGCCGTCCGCGGAAGGATAGCCGAAGGCAAGCCCTACCGCCGGCTCGTACCGGAAGCCGTCTGGAGGATGATCGAGGACAACGGGTATTATCGCCATGGACGCCATCGTTAACAAAGCGGAAGAACCCGGCCCGGGCGCCCACGGCGGGGAAGGCGCCGCACCGGCGGGTGATTTGGACGCCCTGGCCGCCCGGCTGGAGAGCGCGGCCGCGGCCTGTCTCTCCCCATCCCGGTACGAACACTCCCGGGGCTGCGCCCTGTTCGCCGCGGAGCTGTGCCGCCGGTCCGGCATCGACCCGGCCCGGGGACTCGTTGCGGGATGGGCCCACGACCTGGCCCGGGGCCTTCCAACGGAGCGCCAGAGGACCCTTGCCCGGGGCTGTCCGGTTCCGGTGCCGCCTACGGTCTTTTCGGAGGATATCCTTCTACACGGCCCCGCCGCGGCTTCCCTGCTCGCGGGGGAGTACGGCCTGGCGGACGCGGATATCCTGGAAGCCGTGGCGCTCCACACGATAGGCAGGGCGGACATGGGGCCGCTGGCCAAGATCGTCTGGGCAGCCGACAAGATGGAGGAGGGCAGGAAGCACGTGGACGGGGATTTACGGCGCCGCTGCCTGGACCTCGGTCCGGATGAACTCCTCCGGGAAGCCCTGAAGGCCACCATCGCATGGCTTCGCTCCCGGGGGCGGGAGGTTGCGCCGGAAACCCTGGATCTATACAATACACTCCGGAAAGAAGGCAGATGACTCGATTCAAACTGGACAAGAGCGCCGTATTCCTGGTCCTCATTGTCGCTCTGATCCTCGGCGCTTTCGGATACCTTGCCCTTCGCCTGCGCGCGGATTCCATGGACGAAGCTCTCAAGAACGACCGCATCCTCAACATCGCGTTCGTGATAGAGCGGGGCGGGAAGCCCCTGGCCACGGAGATTTTCTTCTACTACCCCATGAACCAGCGCGGGGCCCTCCTGGACGTTCCGTCCGAGACGGGGCTCATCCTTAAGTCCCTGAACCGGGTGGACCGGATCGACGCGCTCTACGACTCCCGGAATCCCAAGGCGTACATAGAGGAGGTGGGAAAGCTGATCGGAATCCCGCTTCCCTTTCACATCGTCCTGAGGGACCAGGACCTGACGGAGCTGGTCGACCTTTTGGACGGGCTGCCCATGTTCCTCCCGAATCCGGTGGATGCGGAATCCCCTTTCGGGCGCGTCCTTTTACCCTCCGGGTCCGTTGTCCTGGACGGAAGCAAGACTTCGGCCTTCGCAGCCTATTCGGACCCGGACGCTCCGGAGCTGGAGCGCGTGGAGAGGCGTCAGCGGCTCCTGCAGGCCCTCCTGAAACGGATAGGGGACAGGAAGGAATACGTACTTTCCCGCAGCGTCTCCCCCCAGATCGCCAAGCGCTTCCGGACGAACATAGAGACGGATGCCCTGTACATGCTTTTCGAGCGAATATCCGACCTGGACGCGGACCGGCTGGTCACCCAGAGAATCACGGGAACCCACAGGTCCGTGGACGGTTCCCCCCTCCTGTTTCCCCACTACGACGGAAGCCTCGTGAAGGACATCGTGAAGCAGACCTTGAACGCCCTGGTCAACTCGGAGAGTTTTTCCGTGGCCGACAAGGTCTTTACGATAGAGATCCTGAACGGGACGACCGTCCGGGGCCTGGCGGGGAAGACCGCGGAGATATTCCAGAGCTTCGGGTACGAGGTGGGGTCCGTGGATAACGCCGAATCCCAGGACGTTGCACGTACCGTGATCTACGACCGTTATTCCAACGGGGACGCGGCGCGGACTATCGGAAACGTAATACGCTGCGGAAACATCGTCGCGGGGGATGCGGGCAAGCCCGAATCCTTCGCGGATTTCATCCTGGTGCTCGGAAGAGACTTCAACGGGAGGTTCTGTGCCGACTGATCAACGCGAAGCCGTTCTGGCCTGCGCCCAGGTCCTCGCGGACCATAACGGCCGGGATGTCGTGGTCCTGGATCTGACGAAACTCTCCATGTGGACGGATTATTTCGTCATCGCCACGGCGACCAGCTCCACGCACCTGGGCGGCCTGGTTCGGCATCTCGCGGAACACCTTGCCCAGACCGGGCTGGAGCCGGCCCGGAAGCCCCAGGTGGCCCAGGACGAGGAATGGTGCCTTGTGGATGTCGGTTGGTTTGTCGTCCACGTGATGAGCGAGCGCGCCCGGGGCTTCTACGAGTTGGAGAAGCTCTGGTTCCAGGCGCCCGCCGTACCGGTGGATCCCCGGGGTTTCCCCGGGAAGAAAGGCCCGGAACAGGCTTGATAATGGAAACGGGGCGTTCCGACAGCTTCGCAAGCCGGCCGGACGCCCCGTTTCGAGTTGGAATCCCGCGGGATCACTCGTCGAAGTCGTCGAAATCCAGATCGTCCTCGTACTCGTAGTCTTCGCTTTCCTCGCTAGCATCGTCGTCGAATTCGTCGTCCAGGTCGTCCTCGAAGTCCTCGTCTTCCTCGTCGAAATCCTCGTCCTCTTCGTCAAAGTCTTCGTTGTCCAGGTCGTCGTAATCCTCATCCTCTTCGAAATCGTCCTCGTAATCATCGTCGAAGTCGTCGCCGAAGAGGAGGAAAGGATTTCCAGGCGCCGGATCAAAGGACTCCGTACCTATGAGAACCAAGGATGGCTCGAATTCCGATTCGACGTTGGCCGGAGTCATATCATGTTCCTCCCGAATGCATGTTAACAAAGTCTAGTCAGGGCCAAGAACCTTGAAAGCGGTCATTCCCGTTCCGGAACCACAGTTCAATCGAAAATCTAAAAGAGACATATCGGTTCTGTCAACAGCATTTTTCTACAAAAGGGAAAATAGCGCGATATGCCAAAAAACACGTTCCGTCGGCTCTCCGGGTAAAAAAAAACGTATAACGCCGGCGCCGCCCGTCTTGCTTTTCGGCAACCCGAGGTCTAGGATGTCCGGCATGACCGACGATTCCTTCGGTAAGCTCCTGGAAATGGCCCTGGAGGAGGACCTTGGGTCCCGCGGGGATGTAACGAGCCAGGCTGTTTTCGACGAACAGGACCGGTGCCAGGCCGTGCTGACCAGCAAGGGCCGGGGGGTTCTCTGCGGCGGGGAATGCTTCCGGGAGGTTTTCCTGCGCGTGGACCCAAGCTTGTCCGTGGAAGACCTCCTTCCGGACGGGAGCGTCCTCGAGGAATCCCTCCAGGTCGCCCGGGTCGAGGGCAGAACCCGATCCGTCCTGGCGGCCGAGCGCGTGGCCATCAATTTCCTTTCGTTCCTGTCCGGAATCGCCACGGCGACGGCGGAGTACGTCCGAGCCGCCCGCGATACCGGCGGGGCGTTAATTCTGGACACGCGGAAGACCCTGCCCGGGTACCGTAGCCTTTCCAAGTACGCGGTCCGCGTCGGGGGGGGAAGCAATCACCGCCAGGGTCTCTACGACATGGCCCTCATCAAGGACAACCATATCGACGCCGCGGGGGGCATCCCCAAGGCCGTCCGGAGGGTTCGGGAGCGCTGGGGCAAGGATTTTCCCGTGGAAGTGGAGTGCAGGACCGTCGAAGAGGTGCGCCAGGCGGTGGACGCCGGCGCGGACATCATCATGTTGGACAATATGGACATGGATACCGCCAAGGAAGCCCTGTCCCTTCGAAGCGGGGGACTCCTGTTCGAGGCCTCCGGCGGCATTGGGCTTTCGTCCGTAGGAGCCTGGAGCGCACGGGGGGTGGACCGGATCTCCGTGGGGAAGATCACCCATTCCGCAGGGGCCTTCGATTTTTCCCTCACCATCCGAAAGGACGGCCGGACGTGAGCTTTCGACAGGAA
>CAYTYG010000038.1:924-14405 GCA_964441515.1 uncultured Treponema sp. | reverse complement strand
GTCCGCATCGCTGGGCACTCGTTCGGTCGGAACCGCGCTTCTCTCATCCATCCGTCAACTCCGTCCATCAACCTCCACGGGAGGCCTATTTATTAAAACATTTCTGACAATATACCTGGATACCACCGTTACCGGATTTCCGCAAGTATATTTTCTACAAAATGTCCAGAATCTTGCATACTCCTCTGTACCCGCGCGGCGTTCCATCCCCGGCCTGAGGACGGATAAGGCGGGCAGCCGTACTTCACCGAGCGGCGCACCCTCGGGAACATCCGCATCCTGTCCCCGGACGGAACCGTCCTGTTCGACTTCGACCAGGCAGGCATCGAAGACTTCAAGGTCGGCGCCGGGGGGGGACGGTCCGTACATCACCGTCTCCTGCGTAAAAACAGGGAAAACCTACGAGCGGACCAAGACGCTCGCCAAGGCTTCCATGACCCTGGAGATCACGCGCCCCAACCTACCCCTGTACAAGGTGGAGATGGCCAAGCAGTAAGCCCCCGGCTTAGTACCCGCCCGACCCCCGGTCCCGGTGTGGGGCCTAACCCTCCACGATCTCCCGGGCTTTCGCCCGAACGGCCTTGCGCAACCGATCGTTCCGACCGGAATCCCCGGCCCCCGCGGAAAGGGCGTTTCCAGCGGCCTCCACGAAGACCGAACCCGCGACCACCGCGTGCACCGAGGGAGCCAGGGCCCGCGACTGCTCCCCGGTCCGGATGCCGAATCCACCCAGCACACGGGCTCCCCCCGCCCCGGCCGCGGCAAGAAAGGCGCGGGTATCCTCGCGGATCGTCGTGCGGGCCCCGGTAATCCCGGAACGGAGCGCCGCGTAGAGGTAGGGACGTCCCAAGCTTGCCATGGCGGCCAGGCGCTCCGCCCGCATGGAGGGCGCGGCCACGGGGACAGAGCTCAATCCCCGGACACCGCACGCCGCCTCCAGCCCCTCGTCCGAGTCGAAGGGCAGGTCCGGGACGATGAGCCCCGCCGCCCCGGAAGCCCGGGCGCGCTCCGCGAACGCATCCGCCCCCGGGGTTACCACAAGGCTCGCGTAGGCCATGATGAAGATCGGAATCCCGGGAAACCCGCGGCGCAGCCGGTCCACGAGGAGGAACGCGTCCTCGACGGCGTAGCCCCGGGCCAGGACGGCGGAACAGGCGCCCAGGATATCCGGACCGTCCGCGCTGGGATCGCTGAAGGGGATCTGGACCTCCAGGTACGAAGCCCCGCCCTCCACCAGCCCCCGGGCGATCGCCTCGCAGCCCGGGTCGTCGGGATAGCCCGCCACCAGGTGCGCCATCAGGCATATCCTGTCAGGCATGGACGACCTCCGGGTCCGCGGTCAGGGCGGCCAGCTCCCGTTCCAGGAAGGCCTTCCACTCGGAGGGCCGGAAAACGGGCGCCGTTATAAAGAGGTCCTTGTCGCCCCTCCCGGACATGTTGACCACCACGGCTCTGTCCCCGGGCAGATCCCGCGCCAGCTCCAGGGCCGCAGCCGCCGCGTGGGCGCTCTCCAGGGCGAAGACCACGCCCTCGGTCCGGGCCAGGAACGCGAGGGCCTCCAGGGCCTCCGAGTCCGTGGCGCGGCGGAACTCCACCCGGCCGGACCGGCCCAGATGCGCCAGCTGGGGGCCGATCCCGGGATAGTCGAGCCCCGCGGAGACGGAGTGGGTCGGGGCCACCTGCCCGTCCGGGTCCAGGAGGAACCGGCTCTTGTACCCGTGGACTATTCCCGTCCGGGCGCAATCCCCGGTCATGCGAGAGGCATGGTCACCCGGGGCGGGGCCCCGGCCCCCGGCCTCCACTCCCACGAGCCGCGGCGCGGGGGCGTCCAGGAAGGGCTCGAAGAAGCCTATCGCGTTGGAGCCGCCCCCCACGCAGGCGACCAGGGCCTCCGGCTCCACGCCGCGCCCGGCGAGCTGGGCTTTTGTCTCCCGTCCCACAACGGACTGGAAGGTACGCACCATATCCGGGTAGGGCGCGGGCCCCAGGGCGGATCCTATGATGTAGAAGGTATCCTGGAAAGAGGCCGCCCAGTCCCGGAACGCCTCGTTGATGGCGTCCTTGAGGGTCCGGGAGCCGGATTCCACCGGCACGACCCGGGCTCCGTGCATCTCCATGGTCGCCACGTTGGGCTGCTGGCGGTCCACGTCCACGGCGCCCATGTAGACCGCGCATTCAAGGCCCAGCCTGGCGCAGGCCGAGGCGACGGCCACCCCGTGCTGCCCCGCCCCGGTCTCCGCTATAACCCGCCGCTTCCCCATCCGCCGGGCTAGCAAGGCCTGACCCAGAGCGTTGTTGATCTTGTGGGCCCCCGTGTGTGCGAGCCCTTCCATCTTGATGTAGAGGTCCGCGCCTCCCAGCTCCCGGGAGGCGTTTTCCGCGAACAAGAGAGGCGTAGGCCGGCCGATGAAATCCCGCCGGCCTTCCTCCAGATCCTGCAGGAAGACTCTGTCCCCCATCGCGGAGCCGAAGGCCTCCTCGATCTCCTCCAGGGCCGCCCGGAGGACCTCGGGTACGTAGCGCCCGCCGTAGAGCCCGAAATATCCCTTATCCGACATGTTCCGCTATCTCCTTGAAGTACGACTTGAGCAAGGCGGGGTCCTTGCGGCCGGGCTCCGATTCCAGCCGGCTCGACGCGTCCACCAGCTCCGGCCGGTACGCGTCCAGGGCGGCTCCCACGGTGCCGGGCCCCAGGCCCCCGGCCAGCCAGAGGGGCCCCTGGGCTCGAAGGGCCCGGACCAGGTCCCGCCCGATCTCCGTTCCCGTGCCCCCGGTGCGCCCGGCGGCGCGGGCGTCCGCCAGGACGCGGGGCTCCCCGGTTTCCCTCAGAGCCGCGACGATCCCCAGGTCGTCCCGGTCCGCGACGCCGACGGCCGCGTAGCGGCCGGGACCGCCCGCCCGGCCGGCCTCCGTCTCCTCCAGGAGCGCGTCCAGCCGGGCAAGGTCCGCGGCGTCCCGCGCCCCGTGGTACTGGACGGCGTCCACGACGCCCCCCCGGGCCAGGTTCAAGGCCGTGCGGGCCGGCTCGCTCTCCATTTCCGTGATCACCGCCACCAGGAGGGGCCGCCGGGAAAGGCCCGGGGCAGGGGAGCCCCCCGAAGGAACTCCGAGCCGCCGCGCCGTCTCCCGCACCGCATCCTCCGAGGCAAGCCGGGGGCTCTCCGCGAAGACGAAGCCCAAAAGGTCCGCGCCCAGCTCCGCAGCCAGTAGGGCGTCCTTCGGGCGCGTAAGCCCGCAGACCTTCACCAGGGGGCGGAGGCTCTTCCCTTCCCCGTTCCCTTCCCCGCGTCGGACGGCGACGGCCCGCCAGAAAGCCCCCGGGCCGCCCGGCCGGGCGGCCCGGAAAGCCTCCACGATCCCGGCGGCCCGGGCGGGGTCCCGGGCCGCCGCCTCCCCCACCAGGACTCCCCGGAAGCCCAGGGACCGGGCAAAGGCGGCGGCTTTCGGGGTGCGGACTCCGGACTCGAAGACCGCGTCCCCGGGCAGCCGTGCGACGAGGGCGGCGGGCGCCAGGAGGTCGATCTCGAAGCTGGCCAGGTCTCGGGCGTTCACGCCGGAGACAACCGGCCCGTCCGACGCCGCGGCTTGAAGCTTGGCCAGGTCCCCGGGGCCGCGAACCTCGATCAGGGGCCGCATACCCAGGGCCCGGGCGGCCGCGGCCATGCGCCGGAGCTCCGCTTCGGAAAGAATGCGGGCGATCAGAAGCACCGAGTCCGCCCCGAAGAGCCAGGAAACCTCGATCTCCTCCTCCTCCAGGAGGAAATCCTTGCGGAGATAGGACAAAACCGGCTCCGCGGCGGACGCGGCGGCAAGGTCCTCCAGGGAGCCCCGGAAATGATTCCCCTCCGTGAGGACGGAGACGTTCCGCGCACCCGCCCGGGCGTACGCGCGGGCGGTCCGGGCCGCGTCCAGGTCCGGGGCTATGTCCCCCCGGGAGGGCGAAGCCCGCTTCATCTCCAGGATCGCGCCGCTCTCCGTAAGAAAGGGAACCAGAGGGCGCTCCCGCCGTACGGGGACAGAGCTGCCGAACCCGGGCCCCAGGCGGACGAGATCCCGCCTCCGGTCCGCCACGATCCGATCCAGGATATCCGGCTCCCTACCCCCACCCCCCGGCGGTTTCCTAGGCACAGGCGGCCTTCCGCACTTCCCGGAGCTTGGCCTCCACCCGGCCGTCCTCCAAGGCGGCGGCGGCCAGATGCGCCCCCTCGGCGATGCTCTCGGCGACCCCCGCGGCGTACAGAGCCGCCCCCGCGTTCAAAGCCACCGCGGTCTGGAGGGCCGGGCGCCCGGAACCGTCCAAAAGCTCCCGGGCCAGCTTCGCGTTCTGCGCGGGGTCCCCCCCCGCGAGGTCCGCGGGAGAAAAGGCGCCGAAGCCCAGGGCGGCCGGGTCGATGACGTACTCCAGCTCTGTCCCCGCCGCGTTTATCTCGAAGGCGTCCGTTGGCGCGCAGGGGGAGATCTCGTCCAGCCCGTCCCGGGAACATACGACCACAACCCGCTCCACCCCCAGGAGACGAGCCGCCCGGGCCACCGGCTTGAGCAGGGCCCGATCGTAAACCCCGATGACCTGGTAGCGGGCCTCCGCGGGGTTCGCCAGGGGGCCCACCAAGTTCATGATAGTCTTGACGCCCAAGGCTTTCCGGGCGGGGGCTGCGAACCGCATGGCCCCGTGGTACAGGGGCGCGAAGAGGAAGGCGAAATTCGTCCGCTCCAGGAGACGGCCGGCGGCCTCGGGGTTCAGGTTGACGGGCACACCCAAGGCCTCGTAGAAGTCCGCGCTGCCGGACTTGCTGGAGACCGCGCGGTTCCCGTGCTTGGCCACGGGCACCCCGCACGCCGCGGCGGCCAGGGCCGCCATGGAGCTGATATTGAAGGAGCCGCTCCCGTCCCCCCCGGTGCCGCAGGTGTCCGCGGCGGCCACGGATGCACGGAAGGGGGTCTTCTTGCGGCGCAGGACGGCGGCGCACCCGGCTATCTCCTCGGCCGAAGGCCCCTTGGCTGCCAGGGCGGTAAGGAGCGCGGCCGTCTTGGCCGTGTCCAGGGCGCCTTCGGTCAGGTCCTCCATGAAGGCTTCGGCGGCGGTCCGGTCCAGATCCTTACCGGCCAGGAGCCGCTCCAGGGTGCCCCGGAAATCGAAGGGCTCCCGGCGGTAGCGCAGGAAGGCCTGGATCATCGCCATGCCGCCCTCGGAGGCTATGGATTCGGGGTGGAACTGAACCCCTTCGATGTCGTACTCCCTGTGCCGGATGCCCATGATGCAGCCGTCCGGGGCCCGGGCGGTCACCTCCAGCTCCGGAGGAAGCCCCTCGTCGGAAACGGCCAGGGAATGGTACCGGGTGAAGGTCCCCGAAGCCCCCAGGGTTCGGAAGATTCCCCGCCCGTCCAGGCTCATCTCCTCGGCCACGCCGTGCCGGATGGACCGGGCGCCGACGATCCGTGCCCCGAAGGCGCAGCCGATGGCCTGGTGCCCCAGGCAGATCCCCAGGATCGGGGTCCTGCCGGCGAAATGCCGGACGGCCGCAACGGAGATGCCCGCGTCCTCGGGGCGCCCTGGGCCCGGGGAGACAACCAGGCGCGTCGGGGACAGAGCTTCGATGCCCCCCAGGTCGATCTCGTCGTTCCGGACCACCCGGACCTCCTCGGGGGCCGCGGCCTGGCAGAAATACTGGAACACGTTATACGTAAAGGAATCGTAGTTGTCGATGATAAGGATCATTTTCCGTCTCCCGTCAGGGCCGCGCGAAGGGCGGCCAGCTTCTCGTTCGTCTCCTCCCACTCCCGTTCGGGCTTGGACCCGAATACGATGCCCGCGCCCGCCTGGAGATGCCACTTCCCGTCCTTCACCAGGGCGGACCGTATGGTGATGCAGGTGTCGAAGCCCCCGTGGGAATCCAGGTAACCCACCGCCCCGGCGTAAAAGGAACGGTCCCAGGATTCAAGCTCCGAAACGACCTGGACGGCCCGGATCTTGGGCGCCCCGGAGACGGTGCCCGCGGGAAAAGCCGCGCGCAGTAGATCGATGCCGGGCCGGGCGGGATCCGGCTTCCCCTCCACCTCCGAGACGATGTGCATCACGTGGGAAAAGCGCTCGGGCTCCATGGTCCGAGTCATACGCACCGATCCCGGGACGCAGGCCCGTCCCAGGTCGTTGCGGGCCAGGTCCACCAGCATGAGGTGCTCGCTTCGCTCCTTGGGGTCCGAGAGGAGCTCCTTCTCCAGGGCCGCGTCCTCCTCGGCGTCGGCCCCGCGCCTCCGGGTGCCCGCGATGGGCCGTATCGTGGCTACGCCCTCCCGAAGACGTATGAGGCTCTCCGGGGAAGAGCCCAGCACGGCGTAGTCTCCATAATCGATGAAGAAGAGGTAGGGCGAGGGATTGGTTTTCCGCAGCCTACGGTAGCCCTCCAGGGGCGCAAGGGTCGATTCCGCCGTCAACCTCCGGGAGAGGACCGCCTGCAGCAGGTCCCCGGCTATGATACGCTCCCGGATTTTCTCCACCCCGGCCATGTATTCAGCTCTGTCCCCCGCTTCGTCGGACAGGATTCGGAAGGGCACGGCCCCCGCGGGGGGCTCCAGGTAGGTGAAGTCCATGTCCGCGAGGCGCCGGCGGATCTCCCCGACCCGCCGGTCCAGATCGACGACGTGCTCCGCGTAGTTCAGGGCCACCAGGTGCATGGTGTCCGTGTAGTGGTCGAAGACGATGTAGACGTGCCCGGTCAGGAATTCCGCCTCCGGGACGCCGATCGTGTCCTCTTTCCGGGCAAGGTTCACCTTGTCGCAGCGGCTGGCGAAGCCGTAGCCCAGGAAGCCGATCCCCGAAGCGGGGACGGGTATGGAGGGCGCCACGACCCCGGCGTTCTGATCCGCTATCTCCGCAAGGGCGTCCAGGATGTCCGGGACGCGGCCTTCGGGGTGGATACCGGAAGGTTTCCAGGGGCGCTCCCGGCCGTCCACGACCAGGGTTACGCCCTCCGCCTCCTGCCGAATCCGGAAGGCCTCGTCCACCAGCACGAGGGAATACCGCGCCCGGCCTTCCTTGAAGGACGCGGACTCCAGTACGGCCCGGGCCCCGAGCTTCTTGGCCAGGGTGAAGGGGGTATAGCGCTCCCCGGGAAGGGTTAGAATGACGGCGTCGGTTCTGGCTTCGCTCACGGCGCGGCCTCCATCGTGCTTTCGTGATGTTTATCAAAAGTATCTATAAATAGAAACGAGGCAAACCTACCACGGGCCGGATGTTTCTGTCAATAGAAACGTCTACGGATTATCCTTCCCGGCATTCCCGGACGGGAACGGGGAGCGTTCGGTTTAATTAAGAGAAAAATATACCCAGGTTCTATATAGAAAAAAACGTACGGGATCCCAGGGAATTCCCGCGGCGGCCGGAAACCTGTTGATTTTTTTTTCGATCCGGAGCCGGCCCCGAGCGGGGCCGGCCCTTTTCTCAGAAGATCGCCGACCCCCCGGCCAGCATCCAGGACGCAAGGATCGCCATGACCGTCGAGCCTACGTAGACGTACCCGGTTTTCCGGAACATGTACACGGCAAGGAAGAAGACCATCGCGAACTGGGGTATCGCCAGGATCAGGATGGACATAAAGGGCCCTCCGAAGAGCTGCCCGAAGAAGAGATCCGCGCCCGGCCCGAAGCCCAGGAAAAACGGGACGTACTCGATCAGGACGACGAGCAGGAGGCCCCCCAGCATCACGGCGCAGGACCTCAGCCACCAGACAAGCTGGGTCTTCGCCGGGGAAGGCAGTTCAGCCTGCCGCAGCTGCCCGAAGAGCTTGACCCCGCCGTTCACGAAGAAAAAGGCGAAGTAGAAGGGCAGGTAGACCCAGAACTGCCCGAATCGCTCGAGAGTGAAGGGCCGGAAGAAGGGCCAGATGAAGCGGAAGTCCAGGAGGAACAGCCTATCGTACGCGGCGGTCTGGAGATATACGAAGGCGCATAGGAGAAACGCGAGAAGGACGGACTTCCACAAAACCCCCGAATCCACGGAGGAAGGCCGCTCCAGGGAAGCCAGGCCCAGATCGTGGAGGTTCACGCCCGCCCGGCGGCCCGCGCCCTTTCGGTACCACCGGACCAGGAGCAGCAGGGAAACCAGCATGAGGAAAGAGAGCCATGTGATGAATCCGTCGCCCACGGTCATCCGGAAGACGGATTCCGGGAAGGGCATGAGGCCGTGGCCCAGCTGGGTCAGGAAGGGGAAGGTCGCTCCGCTCAGTAGGATCGCCGTCAGGGCCGTCTTCCGCCACGCCGGCGCGGAGAGCCGCGTTTCGGGACGCGAGGGAACGGGCTGGACGACCCCGCGAAAGAACGCCGTTCTGGATAGAAGCGCCAGGAGGGGGAACATGGACGCCAGGGCCGCGAGCATGGCCCCCAGGACCAGGAACTCCTTCCAGAGGTACGTGAGGTTGTCCGGAGCCAGCCGGGTCCGGACTCCCAGGGCGCGGGTGAACCACTCCATGGCGGCGGCGACCGCCGGTCCGTAGTGCGTCGTGAGCCGGTGGTTCGTGTTCAGAAGCTCCATGCGCCGCGCGGAGCCGTCCTCGAAGGAGCCGTACGTGGTGTTCCACTCGATAGGCGCTTCCCGGCCCGCGAAATCCCGGTACCGCAACGGAGTCTTCTCGAGCCCCTCCACCGTGGGCCGGTTGTCCCGGAAATAGCTGAACTCGTCGTATTTCGCCTGGAGCAGGAGGACGTTGTTGAACCGGATGGCCTTCGAATCGTACCAGTCCCGGGGGATGAGCTCGCCGCACTGGAGAACGACGGCCCGGTGCTCCGGGAACCCGGACGCCGCGCTCCAGGAAGCCCAGGTCCCCATGGAATGGCCGGTGATCCCGACGGCATTCCCGTCCACGAAGTCCAGGGAGCGCAGGTAGGCAAGGGCCGCCTTCCCGCCCATGGAGCTGTCCAGGATTCCGTCCGAGAGGGGGGGCTTCAGGAATTCCATCCGGCTGAAGCTCATCATCAGCTTGAAGCGGTCGGGGCCGGAGAGCTCCTTTTCGTAATCCGGGTGCTTGAACCGGGCGTACCCCCGGCCCTTCATCCCCACGCTCGTTCCGCCGTGCCCGAACTCGTCGATCGAAAGGGCCGCCACTCCCCGCCGAGCCAGCTCCAGGGCGTAGGCCGCGGAGGTCTCCTTGTCGTTCTGGTACCCGTGCATCACAAGGACTGCGGGAGCGGGACTGGCGGGGCCCGCCCCCTTGGGCAGATAGAGCTTGGCCGCGACCTCGCCACCCGCCGCGGGTATCCGGACCCGGGAAACCGACACGTTCCCGAAGTCCCCCTGGACGAGCGCGGCCAGGAAAATGCAACCGAAGGAGAGGGCGAGGCAGGCAAGGAGAGCCGCAAGGGTTTTCATATCTGATTTTTCCATAAAAACCTCCAAAGCCCCGGACGGGGTATTGTTACCTTACCGTAGACCCTTGCTTCCCGCTAGGGACTCAACTTCGGTATGGATACCCCCTTCAAAAGGCCCGCCCCCAGGGCCTTCGATTTCTCCTCCAGCTCCTTTTTCTTGCCCTCCAGACTCTTCTCCAGGGAGGACAGCGAGGCGGCGTCGCCCTGCGCGGATTTCGCGAGCCCGTCGAACTCGCCGGAATCCAGTTTGCCTTCCAGTTCCTCGGCCACGTATTTCCGCAGGGCCGTTTCCGCCTCCGCGGAAGCCTTGGCCGCGTATCGCCGGGCCGCGGCCTTGACGGCGGCGCCGACCGCCTCGTCCAGGTTCGTGCGGAGCCGGAAGGAGTCCCCGGCCCCCGGCTCGATTCGGTACTCCGCCCGGGCCTCCACGGCCCCCGCGGAGCGGAGAGCGCCCGCCGCCGCCCGTCCGAAGGTGCCCGAGGGGGACGCCACGGCCGGCTTTCGAATCGTTCCCTCCAGGCGGGCGCGGAAGGATCCGCCCTCGGCGCCCTCGGCTTCGGCGTTCCCTTCCAGTATCCCGGTAAAGCCCTCCAAGCCTATGCCGGCGAGGGAGCTCCCCAGATCCAGGGGCAGGGCGGACGCCTCGGCCCGGAGGGTGTACGGATTCCCGGTGCCGCTCCGGAGGTCCGCCCGGGCGTCGGCCCGGATACGGGCCCCGGAGCCCCCGGCCGCCTCGACCAGAAGGGAACAGGGGGAGGGCACCAGATCCGGCTGACTGGAAACCTCCCTAAGCTCCACGGTCCACCTGTTCCCTCCGGCCTCGAAGTCCGAAGTCAGGAGCCCCAAGCGGAAGACCGGATACCCCGCGCCGGGGAACACCACGTCCCTCCCCCGGAAAGCCCGAGGCTTGGTTTTCCCTCCCGCTTTTTTCCCCGGGGGGGCTTTCAGCTTCGAGGCGGCCTCCAGGATCCGCCTTCCGTAGTACAGCCAGGCCTCCCCCTTGTTCGTGAGGAGCTGCCGGACCGCGGGCTCCAGGGCGTCCGCCGCTGCGCCGGTCCCCGGGTTCGCCAGGGACTTCAGATAGGCCGCGTCCCGGTCCGCGGCGGCTCGGGCGTCCTTTACCAGCCGGGAGACGGTAGCGGAATCCCTGCGGATGCCCTCGGACACCTCGGAGACCTCCGAACCGGCCGTTTTTACGTCCCGTATCGCGGCCTGCACCTCCGCCAGGGCCTTGGCGGCCTGTTCGGCGGTCTTGATGCTCTTGACGTCCATAGCCAGGGCGCCCTTCGAGGAAGCCTCGGCCTTTTCCAGGGCCGCCCCGGAGGATTGCACCCGGACGCTCCATCGCGCGGCCGCCTCCCGGTAGGCGGCGCCCGCGGCTTCGTAGGCGGCCGGGGAGGCCAGCTTGGACTTCTCCCGCTCCAGGAGGTCCGAGGCGTCGAAGTTCTCCAGATCCACCAGGGCCGGCGGTTCGGGGGTCTCCTTCCTCGGCTTGGGTTCCGGCTCCTCCGTTCCGGGCAGCGCTCCGGAGGAGTCCCGGGGGGTGCCCAGGGCGATGGAAGCCGCGCCGGCTTCCTCGATATAGATCTTCCCGCGGAGGGCGGCCGCGGGATTCAGCCGAAGGGCCACGCGGCCGGTGCGGAACAGGTCGGTCATGGGGGCTTTCGCGTCCGCGACGGAAACGGCGGCCATCTCCAGGCTCATCCGGAAAGGCCGGAACCGGAGCCCGTCCACCTCGGCCTTTGCGCCGAACACCGCCTCCAGGGCCGCCTCGGCGGCGGATTCCAGCAGTGGATTCATGAAAAATACACCGAACACCGCCAGGCCCCCCGCCAGCAGGACGACCCCGAGCAGCGGTCCCGTCTTCACGTACCCCTTGTTCGCCCGGGCCTGCTTTTTCGCCAGCTTTCGCGCCTTGGCTTCCGTCCGGGCGGCCCGGGCCGCGAGTTTTCTTGCCCTTGCCTCATTCTTCGGCACCCCGGCGGATTCCCGGGCGGGGGCGCCGGCTTCCTGTTTCTTCCTATCCTTTCCCATGATCCGCCCCCTATTCCGCCGGGCCCGCGATGCGCGAAGCCGCGGAGACCGCCTTGGCCAGCTTCCCGGCCCAGGGCAGACGCTTTATCGCCTTTGCCAGCCGGCTCTCCGCGAAGCGGGGCGCCACGCGGGTACGGTACGCGGATACTCCGATCCTTGCCGCCAGAAAGACGGGTGCCCAGAGAAGGACTCCCGCGGCGAGTCCGCCCATCACCAGGGTGTTGTTGAACCGGGTAAGGGGCGCCACCGGCAGGCCGTACAGGTTCGTGAAGGCCGGGCGCAGGGCTTCCGCGTTGAGGATGGTCCATCCCAGGGCGTCCAGGGGGACGGCCAAAAGGGGGGCCGCCAGCTTCACCACCGCAAGGGCCGCCATGGCCGTGCCGTAATGCGCCTTGGTAAGAAAAAGGATCAGGAAAAGCGATATCCAGACCAGGTTCCCGGCGGGTATCAGGGCCAACAGGACCCCCGAGGCGAAGCCCGCGGCCACCTGCGCCGCGTTCTTATTGGAGTTCAACGTCACCAGGACGCGTGCGACTATTTTAAGGAACATGGGCGCCTCCTTCCGATGTAGAAAAGTATGGACTCCCGGAATGGGCAGCGCAAGCTCACGGGTCGGCCGCGTCCTCACTTCTTCGAGTACTTCCGTATCGCCTCCACGACCGCCCGCTCCGGCAGGGAGGTCGATTCCACGATTTCGGCCACCGTTTTGTTTTCCAGGGACAATCTGTACGCGACATATTCCAGGCTTTCGCCGATCTCTATGATGTTGCCGTCGTAATCATAGAATCTGAACACCCGCTGCCGCCAGGGCTGCTCTTTGGTTTTGTGGATGAACTCGAATCCGTGTTTCCCGATTTTTTCTTCGATTTTCTCGATCTCGTCGTCCTCGAAATACAGTTCGCAGCTGTTGCTTTTTTTCTCGACCCGCCGGCCGGATATCAGCTTCCGGAAATGCCTTTCCTGGTGTATCGCGAAGGAGCCCTCGAACCCGACATTTTCCCCGAAGTCGGAAACGACCCTGCATCCCAGGAGGGTCTCATAAAGGAACCTGGACTTGCCGACATCGTCCACGACAATCAAGGAGCATACGTATTTCACAATTGCGCCCTCTCCTTTTTGTCCCCCCATTCCGGGCAATGCCTTCCGTGCCGCGGGACGACGACACATGGCTTTCTTTCCGCCGAACATACCGCGATGAATCCGGACTCTTATCTAGGGATACTCCTCCGGGAGCGGCTCAACGCACCTCTCCGTAGTATACCATCCCGCGAATCCCCCCGGGGAAACCGGCTTCCGGCCAACCTTTTTCCCCTTGACGGCGATGGACGGTATCCCGGTCTTCGCCAAGGGTAGAACCAGCGCCGCGGCTTACGGGAGAAGAAGGGCGGCAGGACCCGCGCCGATTCCGAATAGAACGTACATCCCTTCTCCCAGTCCCGCCGACCCCCTTCTTCGCGAAAACGCCCCGCCGGAGAATGGATCCTACGGCTCGAAATGGCAAGAAGAAACAACTTGCGAAGCTTGCTATACGCGTCCAAACCCGAAATCGAGGAGGGGAAAAACGGGGATCAGAACCATGCAAAGTCCTTTAATAAAACTTGCGTTTTTCGGGAAAGGATGCGATCCTCTGGTTGGTGGCACTACCAATAGACCGCCAGGATGTGTTCCCATCTCAACTAGGATACGGAAACGGCCGACCGCGATTTTTTCCGGCCTGAACCATATCAAGGAGGGAAAGCTGTGGAAGGAGTTTTCAAGGAACGGTACGACGCCGTCGTCATCGGCAGCGGGATGGGAGGGCTCGCCGCGGGATGCAACCTGGCCAGGAACGGGCTGTCGGTCCTGGTTCTGGAGCGCCACAACCTTCCGGGCGGCGTGACGACGAGCTTCGTGCGGGGACGGTTCGAATTCGAGATATCGGTCCAATGCATCACCGAGTACGGCACCGCGGAGGCCAAGGGTCCCATCTACAAATTCCTCAAGGACGAACTGGCCCTGGACCTCGAGCTGCCCAGGATGCGGGAGGGAAGGTTCTTCGCCATGACGGACAAGGGGATCGCGGAAGTGCTCCCCCTGGAGAAGCCCGC
>CAYTYG010000038.1:0-914 GCA_964441515.1 uncultured Treponema sp. | reverse complement strand
CGCCCTCATTGACTTCATAGAGAAACGGGTACCGGGCAGCCGGGCGTCCGTGTCCGCGTACCTGGATTTCTGCGACGAGATGCTCAACGCGATCAACTACATCAACGACATGGACGCCGCCATCAACCCCGTCGAGCTGCTGCGCAAGCACCGGGGCATCGTGGCGGCCGCGGGGCTTTCCGTGAAGGACGTGACCGACAGGTTCCGGATCCCCGAAAAAGCCCTGGAGCTTCTCGACATCTACTGGACCTTCACGGGGCTTCCGATGGACGCCATGTCCTTTCCCGTGTACGGAACCGTCCTTTCCTGCATGGCGTCGACCCCGGTCCACGCGCCCCACAGGACGAGCTTCGAGATCTCCTCCAAGATGGCGGAAAAGATCTCGGAGCTGGGGGGACAGATCGAGTACAACACCCGAGTCGACCGCATACTCGTCCGGGACGGGGCGGTACAGGGGGTCGTGACGAACCGGGGGGAGGTGATACGGACGAACCACGTATATTCCAACGCGCTTCCGCACAACGTCTTCGGGTCCATGATCTACCCCGAAAGCGAGCTGCCCCGCAGGGCGCTGAAAGCCCTCAATATGCGGAGCGTCGGCACGAGCTTTCTCTCCCTGTACATGGGCTTGGACAGGAGCGCCGAGGAGCTGGGGCTCAACCACTACATGTATTATTTCGCCCCCGACGGGAATATAAAACGGGCCTACGCCAACCTGGACGTCCTGGCGCCCAGCCGGTACTTCGCGGGGATGTGCCCCAACCCGCTCATACCGGACGCATCCCCGGAAGGAACCTGCATCCTCCACCTGGAGACCCTCGCGAGGTCGGAGGCGTGGAAGGACATCAGCCCGGCACGGTACTACGAGAAAAAATGCGAGCTCGCGGGCGCCCTCATCGACCAGGCGTCGGAGA
>CAYTYG010000037.1:5876-14409 GCA_964441515.1 uncultured Treponema sp. | reverse complement strand
TCCCCGTCCTTCACCTCGCCGAGGGAAACGTCGACCCGGAAGCTCTGTTCTGCGGCGACGCGCCGGAAGGGGCCTTCCCCGATCCGCCAATGGACCGCCGCCACGCCGTCGTCGTCGAAGGCCATGCCGGAGAGGTAGAAGCCGCTCGTGACGACCTGGCCGTCCACGGGCAGGTTGAGCTGGACCGTGGGCAGGTCGCCCGCGCCGTCCACCCGTATCGGGGGAACCGCCTTTCCCTCGTTCCCCGCCGCGTCCACCGCCCGTATGCCGACGCCTCCCTTGGCCTTCAGCAGGGCCGTGAAGTCGACGACCACGGAGAAGGCCGCGCCCGAGGAGGTCGGCGCCGCTTCCAAGGGCTGGTAGGTCTTGCCGTCCAGGGTATAGGAAATCTCCCTTATCGGGGCCGACGAGACGGCTTCCCCGACGACGGTGACGCTTCCGTTTACGACCTCCTCCGGCCGCGGGGCCGTTATCCTCACCTCCGGGGCCGCGGAATGCTTGTTCACGGGATGGTAGACCGGGGCGTTTTCCGCTCCCTCCGTCACGGTCCGGAGCTGAAGGTGGACCGGTCCGTCCGGCCGGGATTCCAGGGAAATCCTGGAGGAGAAGGACCCGCCCTCCTCCGTTTTCAGCTCCTGCCAGGCTTCGCCCGGCCCCAGGCGGTATTCCAGCCGAGCGGCCGTTTCGCCCTCCAGGACGCCGGACAGGTCGAAGGCGCCGGCGAAGTACGAGTAGGGCTCCGGCCCCGTGACGGCTACCCTCGACGCCTCCGGGGCCGGCGGGGGCACGGCTTTCGAGGGAAGGGGCGGGCGGGCCACCCGGACCCTCAGCTGGGGACCCGTCTTCCCGTTCGCCGTCCGGGCCTGGAGCCGCAGTTCGCTGCGCCCGGGCCCCAGGTCCGAGGCGGGGATGCAGAAGCCCGGCCTCGCGGGGTAGGACTTGCCCCCCTCCACCTGGACCGATTCCGCCCCGATCCCGCCGGACACGAAGCCGATGATCGCGCCGTCCGCCGGGAAGGCCGCAAGCCCGGCCTCGTCCGGGTAGGCAAGGTTCACCCTGGGCAGGGCGGAAACGGAGTCGTTCTCGAACCTGCGCCGGAGCACCGATACGTTGCCGCTTTTATCGACCGCGGTGAACGCCACCTCGACGAAGCGCCCCGCCCCGTCGGGCGGCTGGATGTCCGCCGTCCAGAACGGGTCCCCGGTTCGCATCTCGATCTCCCGGGTCTCCTTCCCGTACTGGCAGGAAAGGCTCCGGACCCCGACGACGTCCTGCATCGTCCCGGTTACGCGGAAGGTCCCGGAGACCCGGGCGTCCTGCTCCGGGGCTAGGATCTCCAGCTTGGGCGGTTCGTTGTCCACGAAAAAGAGTACGGAATGGGTCGCCGCCGCCCCGGTGCCGTCCACGGCGCGGATCTGGTAGACCGCCGCGCCGTCCTGCAGCTTGCGGCTCTGGATCGGGAACGAAAAGCTAACCGCCGTCTCCCCCTTCGAGGAACGAAACTTCAGATCCTCGAAGGTGGCGCCGCCGTCCGCGCTGAGGGAAAGGAGGGCGATCCCGTTCGCGTCGTCCGCCCGGCCCTCCACCACGGCGTTCCCGCTGACCAGCGCCCCGGAGGCGTGGGAGGTGATCTCCACGGATGGGGGAGCCCGGTCCAGGATAAAGACGGCCCAGGCTTCCGGGCCCTGGGTTCCCCGGGGATCCACGGCCCGGACGTGCACGGTATGCCGGCCGTCCGGGAGAGCCGCCGTATCGACCGCGGCGCTCCAGTACTCCGCGCCCTCGGCGGGGAGGCTCGGGCCGTCGTCGAGCCGGAGCTCCACCTTCCCGACCCCGATCCGGCCGCCCGCCACGCCTATGACGCGGACGTCCCTGCGCAGCACGGTCCCCTTCTCCGGGTAGACGATGCGGACCGTCGGAAGCCCGACGGCGGGGTCTATGCGTATGTTGTACGGCCCTTCCAGGAGGACGTTTCCCGCGGAGTCCCGGGCCCGGATGACGACGTTGTGCTTCCCGGGCTTGACTCCGGAAAGGTCGAACTCGTGCCGCCACACCTCCCGGCCGTCGGCCTCCTGCCAGGACTCCTCCGGGGTTCCGTGGGACCAGGCGGGGAGCGCGTTGAAAAGGGCCAAGACCGCGAGGATCCAGAGCGCCCGAGGAGGCCGCCCGGCCGGGGCGGATCGTTCATTCATCGCTGTCATATACGCTGGCCTCCCAAACGAATGAGCTTTCGATCCAGGCTTTCTGGGCGGACGCCGCCAGGGGGTTCACCGGCCGGGCGGACCTCTCGGCGGGCGCCCATAAAAGGGCGGCGGCCAGGAAAGCCTGGGTCTCCGGCTTCCGGAGCCACCCCGCGGCGGCCTCCGAACTTCTCCCTCCGGCCGCCTTCCCGAAGGGAACGGCCCACAGGACGCGGGCCTGTATCCCGTACTCGTTCCAGCCCTCCCGCTCGGGGAAGGGATCCGCCCCCAGGAGGCTCGTCCTGCTACCGGGCAGGGCCTGCACCCGGCTCAAGGGGGCGTAGACCCAGGCGGCCTCCGGGCCGAGAAGCCCGGGCCAGACGTCCTCCCAGGTGAAGGTGAGGGCCCCGGGCTGGAAGCGCCCGTCCCGGGGAAGCCTCCCAAACCTCTCCCGCCAGAGGTCCGGATCCTGCGGGAAGACCCCGGGCTTTACCTGCAGATCCTGGGCCGTCCAGGCCCAGACCGCGGCCGGGTCCCCCCCCGGAAGAAGAAGGACGCCGGGCCCCCCGGCCTCCAGCCTTTTCCGTGTAAGCCGGGGCTCGGCATGCCGCCGGAAGACCATCCAGGGGTCCACGGCCAGGGGCAGGGCGCCGTCCGCCTCCAGGGTCCTGGAAAGATCGCGGTACGCGGCGGGGACTAAGCCGGCCCGGCCGCCCTCCGCGACCGGGGGGGTTCCCCATCCCCGGTCCGCGGATATACGGTATCCGTACAGCCCCCCCGGAGGAGCCTCCTCCCGGGCGGGATCGTATTCCACGATCTCCCACCGGGGAGAGCCCGGCCGGGCTTCTACAAGGCTGCGGAATACCCCGGCGAACTCCCTGTCCACGAGAAACACCGCTTTAGGGCGCCCCGCGAACAGCAGAACCCCGACAAGGAGCGCCGTTCCCGCCGCGGCCAGGGCCGCGGCCCGGCGGCCCCTTCCGCTCCGAAGGAAACCGGCAAGCGCCCGGAATGCGGCGGGGAAAAAAGCCTTCCTATCCATGCGTCCCGTCCCTTCCAAGTTTTCCCGCGCCCTTAGGGAGCCGTCGGCTGGAGCATGCCGTACTCCAGGCGGTCCCCGAGCCAAGCGACGACGGGCAGCTTCGCCGTGCCGTTCGTGTACTGGTTCAGCTGGGTGCGGTTGAACTGCTCGATGCTTCCCTTGGCCGCGGTCGCCGTCGGGACCGCCATGACCTCCCAGTTCCCGGTGTACTGCTCGTACGCGTCGGCGCCGGGCATGGTCATGTTCTGGACGGCCGTGCGGCCGTTGGCCGCGACGGGGTAGGCCAGGCGTATCGAGTTCCTCGTACCGCTGTAGGAATCGGAATAGAAGGCCACGTAGGGAAGGCCGTCGATCACGAAGACGTTCGTCCGGGTTCCGACGGAGAAGCGGTTGTCCACGACAACCTTGGTCACCGCCTTGGTGGTCCAGTTGATCTGGGCGAACTTCAGGGCCGTCTCCGCCGCGTCGTGGTAGGCCAGGTACACGTAGGTAGTGCCGTCCCTCTCCCCCACGGCCATGGAGACGTGGGAGCCGGTGAGGGCGCTGTCGTCCACTGTCAGGTCGGTCCACGTCCCGGCCCCGCTCCGGTTATTGGCGTCCCATGCGTTGCCGGAATACTTAAACTTCAAAGCCCCGGCGGTTTCGTCGAAGTACGCCACCGCGATCTCGGACGTCCCGATCTTCACCATGTCGAAGTACTCGCTGCTCGCGCTCGCGGTACCGTCCAGCACCTGCACCTGGGTGGCCCGGCCATTATCGGCTGTCGGCTGGGTCAGGTTCGAGGAGTCCTCGTCCGTGGCGCGGAAGGAGACGAAGGAAAGCTCCCGCCGGGAGGGGTGCGCGTCGTAGTAGGCCACGTAGATGTTCGTCGCGTTATCCGCGCCGTCGACGATGAGCTTGGGGTACCGTACGCGGTTCATCTGCCGGCTCGTGTAGTCCAGGCCGAAGATCTCGAAATGGTTGTTGTTCTGGGAGTCCCCCAGGAGGGCGCTCGCGCTCCTGTCCCGGTTGAGGTACAGGTAGCCTATGCCCCCGGTGCCGACCGCGTCCTGGACCGAGAGGATCCAGTAGACGCCCCCGGCCGTCCGGGCCAGCGCCGTGTGCCGTTCGAACCAGATGCCGCCCTTTCGGGTCGAGGCCGCGTCCCCCGTGGTCCTGTAGGTATACCCGTCGTTGTCGTTGGCGTAGCTGAAGATGGGCTGGTTGCCGTTCATGACCATGGACGGGTAGTAAAAGGTCTGGTTCGTCACCGCGGGCAGGACCTGGGTCACGCTCCAGGACGTGAGGTACCGGTCGTCGGTCCAGAGGACCGAACGCGGGTCGCTCGCGGACGCCTCGGAATGGTATTCCGCGTCCGCCTTGTTCAGGTTGTTGATGCTCGGGATCCCGTTCACGAAGACCGTCAGGTACCCGGAGAGGGAGAAGTTTTTCAGGACGTTCACCGTGGTGGACGTCGTCCCGACGACGGAGAGGTTCGTGGACCCGGGCTGTTCGGACACGGCCGAGGAACTGACGTGCGCGACGGCGCCGGCGAGGTTGAATCCGCTGACCTGGAAATAGTAGTCCTCGTCGTACTCCACGCCGTACCGGCCGGTGGAGCTCCGGATTACCGTGTCCGCCAGGCCGCCCTGGCCGGAGGGATTCGATATTTTCATTATGTACGGCACCACGTCGATCGTGATCCCGTTCTGCGCGGCTTCCGAGGTTCCGGCGTCGTAGACCCGGAAGGTTATCGTTACGTTCGAGGCCGTCACCGTGGTCAGTTTCGCGGTGTTCCACGCGAACTTCCAGTTCAGGACGTGGCCGTATGCCTCCGTGATGGCCTGGCTGGAAGCTTCCGCCTCGAAGCCCCACTCCGCCGTACCGGCCGCCACGTCGGCTATCGAGTGGTTCGCGGACGCGGCGGCCAGGGCCGTGCCGTTCCACGAGGCGATGTCGAAGGCCGCTCCGCCGTTGTACCCCGGTATCTGCGCGGTGATCCGGGAGATGCGCTGGTTGTCCTCCGCCTTGCCCAGGATGACGATCTTGCCGCTAGCGTCCGCGTCTCCGTCCCCGGAGTCCGAGGCGTACTGCACGTAGCCGTGCCGCACCGCGGCCGTTCCGCTCCCCGTCGTGACGATATTCTCGATATACGCCGTTTCCTGAAGGACCTTGTCCGCGTCGGAGTAGCTCGACGGGGAGGTGTACTTTCTGCCGATCGGCGCCACGTCGATGGTGGGAGGCTTGTCGTCGATGTTGTCCAGGTTGAGGCCTATGACCACCGCGTCGGCCAGCTGTACGGCCTCGGCCCCCGAGGAAACCGTGGTATCGTAGACCTTTACCACGAACCGGGCGGCGTTGGCCGCCGTGGTGTCGGGCATGCCCGTGAAGTCCGTGAGCGTTCGGGAGCCGGACGTATAGGGGTCGATGTTCTTCTGGACGACGGTGTAGCCCGTCGCGGTTCCGGTTCCCGTGCCCGCGCCGCTTGCCACGAAGGTGGTCCCCGCCGCGTTGTCGTCCGCCCCCAGGAGGGTCCAGTTGGTGGTGCCCGGGGTCTCGACGGTGTAGACCGCGCCCTGTACGAGGGCGGTCGCGGCCGTAGACGCCGTCCCGGTCACGTAGCCTATGGAGTAGCGGTTCGGGGGGTTGCCGCCCGAAGCCTCGACCGAGAAGGAAAGCATCCCGTTGCGGGCCGTGAAGTTCGTGGCCCCGTAGCCCGTGGTTATCCGGCGGCTCTCGCCGGAGGCTATGTCCCCGATCCCGCCGCTCTTGTCTACGTCCGTGCCCAGCACGATCCCGGTGATGTTCGGGGCGTGGTTGCGTATGCAGATGGTCTTGACGTACCGGGTAGCGTTTCCGGCCCGGTCCACGACGACGTAGTTCACGTCCACGGGCCCGTCGTCCAGCTGGTTCGTGTCGAACACGGCGAACCAGTTCTTGTAGATCCCCTCGTCCGTGAAGCCCTCGATGTACCCGCTGACGTCCAGGTCCGTCGTCACCTCGTTGCCGTCGATGACGATCCCCGAGTCCGCGTCCGCCGGGAAGTCCACGGTCCGGACCTCCCCGCCCGCCGTCGTGTCCCGCACCGCCCGGGTGGTGCCGTTGAAGGTTCCCCCGTTGAGGCTCACGTACGAGCCGTTCCGGTAGAAATAGACGACGATCCGTTCTATCCCCTGTATGTTCCCGGATCCTGTGCCCGAATCCCAGGCGCGCCCCTGCAGGTAGTAGTTCTCGGTGGAGGCCCCGGACGCCGAGGTGTATTCCCCGGAGGGATAGTAGTTGTCGATCTGGATGTTCAGGTTGGACTGGGTCATGTAGGGCGTCGGGGTGGCGTTGTCCGTCGCCTGAAGGTCCAGGGAGAAGAAGCCCGAGGTGTCCGCGTACTGGCCCGAGTTGATCGTCGCGGAGTCGATCCCGATCTCCACGGCGTAAACGAAGTACTGGCTCGTGGGATCCCCGGAGGGACCGGACGCCTCGTAGGCGGTACCGGACCCGGTTCCCGAGCCCGTCGCCACGAAGGAAATCCCGACCGTGCTGCTGCTGGCCCCGATGGCGGTGAAGTCCGTCGTCCCCACGCTGGTGATGAGGTACTTGCGTCCTACCTCGAAGGTGCCCGCGTTCCGTACGGTCGGGGGCGTCGTATAGTCGGGGTCGTTCAGGATGTTCGTGAAGACCGTCTGGCCTTCCCTGCGCCACTTGATGCTGGCGATGCCGCCCTCGTCCCGGACGGTGGCCCGAACGGCGAAGGCGCCCGCGGCGCGGACGCCCGCCGCGTACTCGACCTCGGCGCCGCTGCGGAAGATCCGCACGTTCTCGATGACCGGGACGCCGCTGTCGAACTTGATGTTGAGCTCCTCCACGTCGCCCGCTATACCCTGGGTGACTCCGTAGTCCTTGGAGTCGTAGGCCTGTATCTGGACCTTGACATCCCGGATGGTCCCCGCGGACGGGTTGAGCTCGCCGGAAGAGTTGATATTCTTGAACCAGTTGACCTGGGTCCCCTGGTTCACCAGGGTAGCCGTTTCCCAGTCGCCGTAGGATCCGCCCGTCCCGGTGGGATCCACCCGCATCCGGACGCCGTGGACCCAGTCGTCGTCCGTGGCGTAGCCGGATATCCGGACCTCCCCGCCCACGATCTGGTCGTTCGCGGGGCTTATGACCGTAACCTCGGGAGCGTCCCTGTCGGGATCCACGAAGAGCCGATAGGAGAGCTCCTCCACGGCGTTGCCCGCCACGTCGACGACCCTGACCTGGAAGGGCAGGGCCCAGACGTTCGTCCCCCCGGAAGGAAGGCCCGTTTCCGGATCGATCTCCGTCACGTCCGTCGTGTTGGCGTAGGAATTGATGTTCGTGAAGGTGTAGCTCCAGGAGTAACGCCCGCCGTTCAACCCGGCGGTCTGCCAGGCCGTGGCGTTGTTGCCGATCCTGTACTGGACCGAGGACACCGCGTTTTCGTCCGAGCTCGTCCCCCGAACCGTCACCTCGCCGTTTACGCGGCTGCCGTTGGGGGGCTCGCTGATGGCGATTCCCGGCATCTTGTCGTCGAAGCTGAACTCCCGGGTCAGGAGGCTCTTTCTGCCCGCCAGGTCCTCCGCCTCTATATATACCGTGTGGGAATCGTTGGAAAGCCCGGCCGTCGGCACCGAAACGCTCCAGGCGGCGTAGGCGTCGTCGGTCGTCGCGAGGGCCACGGACCCGGAGGAGAAATCGCTGTCCCCCACCTTCGCGCGAACCGCGGTAATGGTGTTCAGGTCCGAGGCCGCCCCGGTTATCTCGAAGTCCGCCCTCTGGAACAGGCCGCTCGCGTCCAGGGTCAGGGTCGGGTTGGCCCGGTCTATCCGGAATTCAACCGCCGGGGTAGTCCTCGCATTGGCGGTCGGGCTGGAGCTGTCGGAGACCCGGACCGTCATGCGATAGAGCCCGTCGGGCTGGGAAAGTCCGCCGGCCCCGAAGACCTTCGACCACGCAACGATAGCCTGCCCCCCCGCGGAGCCGAGGCTCGTCCAGTCCTCGACGACCGTCCACCCGGAGGCCCCGTAGTCGTAGCGCTCCACCCGGCTCTCCATCGTCGCCACGCCGTACAGGTCCGTGACGCTTCCCTGGACACGGGGATCGCTTTCCATAAGGACGGAGGTTCCGGCTATATCGATATTATTGAAGACAACCCCCGGGGCCTCCGTGTCCTTCGTGAAGGTCCAGGTATGCTGGAACGTGCGGCCGGCGGCGTCCTGCGCCGTCAGGGTCACGGTACCCTCGCCGTCCTCAAGGGCGTCGAAGTCCGCCTTCGAAACGGGGAAGACCCAGTCCGTCTCGCCGGCGGCTATCGTACCGG
>CAYTYG010000037.1:0-5851 GCA_964441515.1 uncultured Treponema sp. | reverse complement strand
TCTCGAGGCCGTATTCGGACCCGGAGCCGAACCGGGCGTAGACCGCGACGAGGTTCGCGTCGGAGGCCGTACCCTCCAGGACGAACACGTTGCCGGATTCCGTCGTGCCGTACCTGCCCCCGGCGGCCGGGGTGATCCCGAGAATCTTGGGAGAGGCCCGGTCCAACCGGAAGGCCACGTCCTCCTTGACCCGAATATTGCCCACGGCGTCGGAGACGCGGATGTCGATCGCGTGGCTTCCGTCCTCCAGCCCGTCCGCCGGAACCGCCCAAGTGACGGTCTTCCCGGTCCCGGAGACCGAAGCCTCGGTCCAGGGGTCGGTCTCCTGGGACGAATCCAGCCGGTACTCGAACGTCGCGCCGCAGGGGGAGTACTCGTCGGAGAAGCTTCCCCGCAGAACCGGGGTCGTTTCGGTCACGATCGTGTCATCCCCCTCCACGACGGAGGTGAAGGAGATCACGGGTCCCGCCGTGTCCTTGAAGAAGACCCTCTGGACCGTGTGTGTCCGGCCCACCCGGTCCACCGCCTCCACGGTGATCGTGTGCGGGCCCTCGGCCAGGGCGTCGAACTCCGCGTCCGCCAGGGTGTGGGACCAGGTTTTCGTTTCCTCCGTGCCGGAGACCGAGGCGTCCGCGTAGGATCCGCCGTCCAGGCTGAGGCGCAGGGTTTCCAGGTTCCGCTCGGTCACGCTGCCGGAAATCGGGGAGTTCGCCCGGCCGGCTGCGTTCGCGGCGGGCTCCAGTACGGATACGACGGGCGGAAGGGAGTCCAGGGTGAAGGAAACCTCCGCCGACTCCCCGAGGACCGCCGCGTCCCCCCCGAGCTTGGCCGTCGCGTCGTCGTACGCCCGGGCCTGCACCCGCTTGGCCCCGTCCGCGCCTATGCCGGCGGGAAGCGCGTAGGTGAAGGCAACTTCGCGGCCCGAGCCCGTGACCGTCGCGGGTGCCCATCCGCTCCAGTCCGACCCGTCGTGGTAGCGGACCTGCACGGTGGCGGGCGCTACCCCGTCGTCGTCCATGACGGCGCCACGGACGGTATATCCGGAGTCCACGTAGGCGCCCGCTCCGGGGTGCGAGAACGCGACCGCGGGGATGTCCGTGGACTGTTTCACGGTCACGTTCCGGCTGGCCGTCGTGTCGTTCAGAGCCCGGTCCCGGGCGATCACGTACAGGACGTACCCCGTCGAGTCCTCGAGGTCCGCGGTATCGATCAGGTCCGTGTAGGGCGTCGAGGAAAACGACGCGGCGTACCCCTCGGCCTCGTAGCCGGCCGGCGGCTCGGCCCCGGACGGAAGGATCCACCACCGGACCCCGGTCAGGCCGTTGTCGTCCGAGGCGGACGCGGTGAAGCGGACGGTGCCGTTGACGTGGTCGGTCCCGTCGATCGAGAGAACCGGGGTAAGGCTCGCGATCTCCGCGAGCGGTCCGGCGGTGTCGACGACCACGCTCCGGGTCAGGGTCGCGGGCTTGCCGACCACGTCCGTTACCGTGATGACGTATTCGTAGATCCCGTCCGCCAGCCCGGCCGCCCCCCCGACCGCCTGGTCTACCGGGACGACCTGGCTCGACGAGGAATAGCTTCCGTTGAATATCTCGGTGCCGTTCCGGGTCACCCGTACGGCGGAGAGGGCGTTGCTGTCGTAGGCGGTGAAGGAGAAGGAGAAATCGTCCCGGGCGTAGCTGTTGCCCCCGACGGTGTTGATGGTTCCGGCCCCGAACGCGAAATCCCGGATCTCCGGAGGCGCCTGGTCTATGGTGAAGTTCACGGTCGCGGGCGAAGGGCTCCAGTTCCCCGCGGCATCCTTCGCGGCCACGTGGAGCACCCGGGGGCCCTCGTCGGTGGCCAGGAAATTGAGGGTGGCCGACCAGGAGGCCCCTCCCGCTGCGAGGCTCCAATCGAGATAATCCGCCGGCGCGGTCGCGGGCGGGATGGTCAGGCAATACCTGGTCTCGGCGATGGAGCTCACGGATTCGAAGTCTTCCGCGGTCCCGCTGACATAGATCGCCGTGCCCTGGACGGAGGCCCCGGAGGCGGGGCTCGAGATTGTAACGCCGGGGCCCGTCAGGTCGACGGTCACGGACCTTGCCAGGACCGTGGACTTCCCGGACGCGTCCGTCACGGTGACGGAATAGGTATAGACGCCGTCCGCGAGGAGGGTGTCCGCCGGGGCGGCCGGATCCCGGGGAAGGCCCGGTACGGACCATTCCTGGAGCGGCCCCGTAAAGGTTCCGGAGTAGACTTCCACGGCCGGACCGGCGCCCCTCGCCTGGGTCATCCTAAGCCCGGCCAGGGAGTTCGAGTCGGAGACCTGGCCGCCGAGGGAAAACTCGACGTTGCGCCCGGCGCTCGCGGCTCCGATATCGGTTTCCGTGATTACGGGAGGCCCCTGGTCGATTCCGAAGGTCCGGACGGCCGCGGGGCTCCAGTTGCCCGCCGAGTCCTGGGACCTGGCGTGGATCGCCTTCCGCCCTTCCCCGAGGGCGGACAGGTTTATCGATCCGTTCCAGCTTGCGGTTCCGGAAGCCGCGGTCCAGGTTCCCGCGTCCGCGGGAGGATCCGTCCCCTCATCGCCCATCCAGAAACGAACCTGGGCGATGGGGCTCGTGGCGTCGACGTCCTGGGCGTTCCCCTGGACGGAATCGGAGACCCCGGAGAGCCATGCGTCCTCCCCGGGCATCTCGAAGGAGACCGAAGGCGGAACGGTGTCCACCGTGAAGGCGAAGGAAGCCGTGGAGACCTTGCCGAACCGGTCCCGGGCGCGGACGGATACGGTCCGGGCGCCCTCGTAGGCGCCGCCGAAGAGAGTCGAGGCCCCGCCCCCCACGGTGGTCTCCCACGCGTTCGTATCGGGGTCCACCGGCACCCGCACCCACGCCGCGGGGGCGTCCGGGAAGGCTATCTCGACGTATTCGTCGGTACCGCCCGCCGTGGTCGTCGCCAGGCCGTTCACGTCGTCCGCGGTTCCCCTAAGGGTGAAGGCCGTCCTCTGGTACGTCCCGGTTCCGGGAGATGCCACGGAAATCGAGGGGGGCGCCGTGTCGATGACGAAATACACGGGCCCGACCGTACTTTCGACCGCAGGTTTTCCGTTCTTTGCGGCGGCGGCGTCGGAGAACTCCAGGGTGAAATAGTGCACACCCTGGCCGAGGGAATCGACGTTGTGGGAGAAGGAAACGCTGCGCCCCGAAAGGCCCAGGGAGTCCAGGGTTTCCACAACTTCCCCGTCCAGGCTCAGGCGTACGGAGGCGGTGTCTATGCGGTCGTCGTCCTCCAGGACGCCCCGGATGCGGGCGTTCGTGTCCAGGAGGTTGACGCCCTCGACACCGGCCTCGGCCTCTTCGTCCACGGAAGTATCGATGTCCGTTATATTTGCGGCAGGCAGGTCCGTGGACTGCCTCACCGTCAGATCCCGGCTCAGGATCGCGTCGTTGCCGGCCCTGTCCCGGGCGATGATGTAGAACGTGTACTCGGTTTGGTCGCTCAAGGCGGTCGAATCCAGGGGAAGCGAAGGGGTGGAGGTTGCGAAGGCCGTCCCTCCCGCGCTGTCGTAGGATGTCGGCGCAGGATCGGCGGACGGAAGCATCCACCACCGGGTGCCCAGGACCGCGTTGACGTCGCTGGCCAGGGCGTTGATCTGGACCACGCCGTTGATGTATTCCACAGAGTTTTCCGGATCGGAGTCGTCGACCACCGTGGGCGTCAGGTTCGTTATCTCCACGTTGGGCGCCGTGGCGTCCACGATGACCGTCCGGTAGATTTCCGTGACGCTCCCGAGGTTGCTGACCGCCTCGATCCGGAACTCGTAGGTACCGTCTCCGGAGCCGTTCGCGGGGACCGTGAAAACAGGGCTGTCCAGGGTCCGCAGCGGGGTGCCCAGGTCGTCCGAAGCCCAGGTAACGGATTCCGTTGTCCCGCCCTCCCGGGTCCGCTGGAGCGTCACGGTTTCTATGCCGTTGGGATGGTTCGCGGTCACCCGGAACCCGTAGTCCCCGCCCGCGTAGTTCCCGCCGCTCACCGTGTTGACGTCCCCGGAGGCGAAGGCGAAGTTCACCACGGGAAGGACGTCCCCGCTGATCACCGTCACCTTGTACGGGTCCTGGCCCGCGGGGGGAAGGACCGTCTCGCCGCCGGTCACGTCCCGGGCCCGCAGCCGCAGGTTGAACGCTCCTACCTCGCCGTAATGATCGTCGGTCAGGCGGTACCGGAAATCCGTCGTCTGCCGGACTTCGGAGACACCTATCCCGTCGTCCCAGTCCGGTTCGGACTCCCCTTCCTTCCAGAACTTGATCTGCGGGTATCCCGCCTCCAGGCCCTGAAGATCGGTGACGATTCCGACGACGACCCCGTTCACCGCGATTTCCGGCGGGAAGGAGGGATCGTAGGTCCCGGGATCTATGGCCGGGACCTGGACCTCGATCTGGGGGGTCAGGTTGTCGACGGTGAATACGAGCTCCTCCGTATCCGTACGCTTGCCCGAATCGTCAAAGACCCGGAGCCGGACTTTGAACGTGCCGTTCGGATATGGGGCGGTGTCCAGATTGTATTCCCAGAGTTTCGTGGCCGCGTCGTAGGTGCCCACGTCGATCCAGGAGGCTCCGCCGTCGAAGGAGATGAGGATGGACGAGACAAGGCCGTCGTCCGAGGCGGTTCCGGAAAAGACTTCCACGCCCTGGAGGAACTCCCCGGGCAGATGGCTGGTCAGGGTGATCTCCGGCTTGCTCAAGTCGACCTTGTCGCCCAGGCCCGCCTCGAAGGGGTTCCGGCACCCGCTGAAGAGCATAAGCAACGCTAATAGAAACTTTATGGTTATCGAGAAATGGTTTCTCTTCGTCATGGCATACCTCGCTTGCAGCAGGCCGATGAAACACCCCCGCAAGGTTTGACATCGGCGGCCCCGCCCCGGTAATATCCGCGGGAGAAAAAAACAAGCCGGGCGGGGGAACATCGATAAAAAGATGCTCTTTGCCACTGTTTATTATATCTGTATATCTATTTTTTTAAATAACACCATTTCCTTATATTAGGCAGAATTAAATGCAAACTTAATCATTATTTTAAGCATACGCCAACCGGGTGACCGGGAGGCCCGAACGCATTACCCGGGGTAATACTTTATCCCTCTGGGCTTTACCCCAAATCACGCCGAAGACGGGCGTGCCCGGTCCGGGTATGCCGGAATGCCGGATACAAGGCGGCGGAGAGCATACTTCCGGAACGACCAGCGCCAAGATCCACGCGTTTTTCCACCGGGGCGGCGCGGGCAATAGCCCGAGGCAAGGCGCGATCCAGATGGTACTCCCATTGGCGAATCTAGCCCGGGTGTTGAGGATTCGTATCGCGAATACTTTTGTTCGTCTTCTTGCGTACCTTGTGAAGATCCTACAATGGGCGAATCGACAGTATGGGGAAGCTGCCCAAAAGGCCGATATCTATGGATTCGGACTTTGTCAGTAGTCCCCATATGGCTTTAAGACCACCCAGTGCAAGAAAGCCAAGCCGCCGCGGAAAGGGCGCCGCTCGACGCCTGCCTTCTTCCTCAATCCCTCTCCAGTTCCCGGCTCCAGCGCTGCGCCCAGTCCTTGAAGGGCTCGAGGAGATCGAAGAGCTCGCGCCCCAGGGGCGTGAGCTCGTAGCCCGCGAGGCCCCGAACGAGGAGCTTGGCTTCCTCGAGGTCCTTGATCCTCGTGTTGAGGATGGACGGGGAGATGGTGCCGCTCTTGCTCACGCAGGCTTCCTGCAGGGCGCGGAAGGTCGAGGGGCAGCGGGGCGCAAGGTTCCATAGGACGCCCATTGCCCACCGCCTGCCGAGCAGGTCGAAGAGGGCCATGAGCGGCGCCCCCGTCGTGGAGCC
>CAYTYG010000036.1:4856-14569 GCA_964441515.1 uncultured Treponema sp. | reverse complement strand
GGATTATCCACCATGTGCTTCCTTTCAGCACAAGAGCATCAACAAAAGCAGGATGACGACGACCGCGATGGCTATTGCGACATAATGCCAAGCGAGGCCCGCCAAGCAGAATGCAATGGCCGAATAGCAGAGTATTTTCCGGCGTTCGCGCATCCAGGCAAACGGCGCAAACACCAGTCCGAATATGCCTGCCGTCCATGTTGCAATTTGAAAGGGTGGATATTCAGGGATCTTGGAAGGAGATTCTTCCTCTGCCAGTTTTTTCCCGAACGACAGTTGATGGTCCTTATAGGCAATCGTGAAGCCCTGGGACTCGTGCTGCTGCTTCCGCAATTCATCCAGTTGCTCTTTTTCATGTTCGGCCAGAATACCGAGAGCAAGCGTAACCGCTCCAATCAGCAGGGCGATGATGCTGATCACGTTCCAGTGGTCGCCGATCTTGAGCTTACCGGAACTCGATCCTTCCTTTCGCGGCATGGGGCCAGGATAGGATGGACGACGGGTTTTCTGCAAGGTGGAACCGAAACAGGCTGTTCGGATTCTTTGCAACGGAAACCCGGGCGCCCGGAAAACAAGAGATAAAAGAATCTTGTGCTGCGGGAGATTAAGTGCGACAATCTTGGTCGCACGGTCTTCCGACGATACATCGGATAAACGATCCCTCCCGGAGGTATCCCATGAAGATGATCGACCTGACCATTCCCCTGGGCATCGGCACGCCGCCCTGGCCCACCTACGAACCCCTGGAAGTGAAGTACTTCAAGCGGCTGGCGCCCAACGGCGCCAACGGACAGCTCGTAACGCACTCGAACCATATAGGCACGCACCTGGACGGCGAGATCCACTTCTACACCCCCGGCAAGGACATCGCCAGCCTTTCCATGGATTTCCTGGTGCACGAGGGGGCGGTGGTGGACCTGTCGGACTGCGCCCAGGATTACGATATCTACACCTCGAAAATGGTGGAGGAGAGGGTGGAGGTAAAGGAGGGGGACATCCTCATCATCCACACGGGCTTCCACCACTACGGCTGGGACCAGCCCACGGGGGACGAGATCCGGTACATGATCAAGCACCCCGGACCGGACCGGGAGTTCGCGGAGTGGGCCAAGCGCAAGAAGCTTCGATGGATAGGCGTGGACTGCGGAAGCGCGGACCATCCGATGAACACCAAGATACGCGACTGGATGCCCCGGGAGGCCGCGGAGTGCGACCGCCACTTCAAAAGGAAATACGGGAAAGGCCTTTCCGAGGTATTCTCGGACGACAAGTACCAGCTCATGCACATCGAGATGTTCAGCGAGCACGTCATCCACGCGGAGTGCGTGGGGGGGGACATCGACCTGCTTTTGAACCAGCGCTGCACCATCGGGTGCTTCCCCTGGAGGTTCGTGGACGGGGAGTCCAGCATCGCGCGCATCGTGGCCATGGTGGACGAGGAGCGCTACGAGAAGCTCATGGCCAAGAAGGCGCGCTGCGAGCTGACGCGCTTCGGCGACGTCGCCGGGGCCAAGGCCGAATGGCTGCATACGGAAGCCCGTCGTCCATGACGATGCGGAACGCTCTGCGTTCCGCGCAGCTAGGCTGCGCGGCGTCCCTGCCGCGCGGAAAGGGCGCGTCGTCCATGACGATGCGGAACGCTCTGCGTTCCGCGCAGCTAGGGTGCGCGGCGTCCCTGCCGCGCGGAAAAGGCGCGTCGTCCGGGACGAAATATGCTATTTCCTATTTCCCTCTCACCTGTTAAGATCCCGTAAAGCAAGGAGGCAGCATGAACTTTTCGTGGAAGATCGTGATCGACGCGGGCGCCATTTCCATCGCTCTCCTTGCGGCTACGCTGATACGCTCGCGGGTCCGGTTTTTTCAGCGCTTCATGATACCGAACGCCTTGACCGCGGGGTTCCTGCTCCTGCCGTTCTATAACTTCGTCTTTCCGGAGTTCGGATACGCCACGAACCGGCTCGGGGAGCTCGTGTACCACCTCCTTTCCCTATCCTTCGTCGCCATGTCCCTTCGATCCGGGCCGGCCAAGATCCGGAAGAAATCCGGGGGCGTCGTGGGTACGACCGTGGGGATACTCTCCCAGTACGCGATACAGGCCTTGACGGGGCTCCTTCTCACCTTCGTCCTTATATCCACCGTGTCCCCGGGGCTTTCGCCCGCCCTGGGGCTCTTCCTGCCCCTGGGATTCTCGCTGGGGCCCGGGCAGGCCTACGCCATAGGCAGGGGCTGGGAGTCCATGGGTTTTCCCGGGGCCGGGTCCGTCGGGCTCACCTTCGCCGCCTTGGGATACCTCTGGGCCTGCTTCGCGGGGGTGTACCTGATTTACTACGGAGTCAAGAAGGGATGGATGAAAAAGGAAGCCCTCACGGCCCTCCAGGACAAGGGTATAATGTCCGGAGTGATCCCAAGGGATCAGGAAAAGCCCGTGGGGGGCCGGCTCACCACGGATTCGGAGGCCATCGACTCCTTCTCCTTCCATGTCGCCCTGGTGATCGCCACCTACTACCTCTCCTTCCTCCTGCTCAAGGCGATATCCTGGGGCCTGTCGTTCGCGGGCAAGGCGGGAAGCGAGCTTGCGGTGAACCTCTGGGGGATCAATTTCATCTTCGCGGCCCTTACGGCCCAGATCGTCCGCTGGGTCATCTCGAAACTTCGGCTGGGGCATACGGTGGACGATTCAACCTGCTCCCGCATCTCCGGCTTCGCGGTGGACTACATGGTCGCCGGGGCCATCGCGGCCATCTCCCTCGTGTTCGTGGGACGGTACTGGAAGGAGATACTCATCCTGTCCGCGATCTGCGGCGTCGTTACGACCTTTACGGTTCCCTGGATGGCCTCCCGGATGTTCAAGGACTTCCATTTCGAGCGGATGATGATGATCTACGGGTGCTCCACGGGAACCCTATCCACGGGGCTGGCCTTGTTGCGGGTCCTGGATCCGGAGTTCCGTACGCCCGTGGCCTCGGATTACATGGTTTCCTCGGGGCTCACCTTCGTCCTGGCCATTCCCTTCATCCTGGCCATCAATCTTCCGGCCAAGGCGGGGCAGACCGGAGATATGTCCCTTTTCTGGCTGATGGTGGGGATAAGCGCGGCCTATCTTGCGCTCACTCTGATCCTGTACGCGACCCTAGCCCGCCGGAAGTCCCTGGCTAAGCCCGGCAAGATGTGGTTCTCGTAGGAACGAGATGGCCATCATCCATTTCCGGGCCGAGGACCTTCGGGTCGGGAAACGGGCCTGGTACAACGTGCGGCCCCGGTAGAACTCCAGGAGGTTGCGCTTGAGGACGCCCTCGCCCTCAACCTCCGCCAGGGGGAATACCAGGGGGGCTCCCCCCATCAAGGGCTCCAGCTCTATGCGGTCCCGGTAGAGAACCAGCTTCCCCGTACGGAGTCCCCGCAGGGGCGTCAGCCTCCAGCCTCGGAGGAGGAACACTCCGGAGTCGTGGAAGAAAGGACCTTCGGGGTTCTTGGCAGCCCTTTCCTCCAAATAGGCGCGGAAGGCGTTCTCCTGCCAGACGCTCCATTCCCGTATCGTCGCGAAGCGGGGAGGGCGGCCGTCCACGGGCCGGAAACGATAGAACCGGTCCAAGCGGTACGTACGCCGGCAGGCCGTGCAGTGGAACCGGTCCCTCCGGCTGCGCATGGATCCGACGGCCCCGCAGGAAGGGCACTGGAACAGGACGGTCTCCAGGTTTTCCGCCCGGTTCTTCTTTCCGGAAAAGGGGATGGGGCGCCGCCGTATCCATTCCGCCTCATCGTGCTCCAGGCAGGCGGCGACCCGGGCGAGTATCTCCTCGGGGGAAAGACGTTTGGCCTCCTCCCCGGAGAGCGCCAGCTTGAACTCGATCTCCATGCGGCCGCGCCTGCGCTTCCAGCTCCAGCGCGGGAGGGAATAGAACCCCCCCTTGAGGACGACCGTAACCACGGGGACCTTGAGAAGCTTGAGAAGCTTGCCCGTGGCGGGAACGATGTTCTGGGTATGGCCGTCGAAGCTGGCCGTCCCTTCCGGGAAGATCCCCACGACGCCCTTCCGCTTTCGGATCACCTCCACGATGCCGTTGATGGTCTGGAGATCCGGTATGTACTTGGACTTGGGGATCGTACCGACCAGCCGGAGGAGGGCGCGCATGACGCTGGTGCGCATGTTGCCGTCGCTGGCTATCCAGTAGACCGGTTCCGGGACGTGGCTCCCTATCATGAAGGGGTCCACCAGGGAAACGTGGTTGGGGACTATGACGTAGGGAGGACGGAGGCCGGAAAAAATCTCCGTGTTCACCGTCCGTATTCTGTACATGACGCGCAGATAGAAGCCGTACGTCACGCGCAGTATGCGGTTGAACCATCGCGGATTTCCCGGTTTATAGGCGTTTTTTGTAGAATCGGACATGCATGGCTCTCCGGATGCTTGATTTCCGCCGCGTCCACGGCTAAGTTCCACGATAATCCAGGTTTCCCCGGGATGCAAGCGAAAGCCGGCCGCCGTTTCGGGGAATCCCGGTTTTCGCCCTTGCTTAGCGGCCGCGTCCCCAGCTAGGATAGCAGCCAGCTGGGAATGCCGGCCCTCGGCCGGGAACCGGCGATCCGTCCGTTCGCAGGAGGCCGCATGAATCCCGACGCATCCATGTCCCGCGAAACCGCGGAGCGCGCCAAGGAGCTTCTCGCCCGGGCCCGGGAAGGCATGGCCCGCCGCGTGGTGGGCAAGCCGGAGGTCGTGGACGGCATCCTTACCGCCGTGGCCGCGGACGGGCATGTCCTCCTGGAGGGCGTTCCCGGCCTGGCCAAAACCCTGGCGGTCAAGACCTTCGCCGAGATAGCCGGCCTGGCGTTCCGTCGCGTCCAGTTCACCCCGGATCTCCTTCCCGGAGATATCACGGGAAGCCTTTTTTACGACGCCCCCACGGGACGCTTCGTTCCCCGGGAAGGTCCGGTGTTCACGAACGTCCTGCTTGCGGACGAAATCAACCGGGCGCCCGCCAAGGTCCAGTCCGCCCTCCTGGAGGCCATGGAGGAGCGCCAGGTCACCATCGGCGACAGGAGCCTTCCGCTGCCCCATCCGTTTTTCGTCCTGGCCACCCAGAATCCCATCGAGCACGAGGGCACCTTCCGCCTCCCCGAGGCCCAGGTGGACCGTTTCCTTCTAAAGATCCTCGCGGACTACCCGGACATGGCGGAGGAGGCGGAGATCGTGCGGCGGATCGCGGACGGGGCTTCCGTCCCCATCCGTCCCATACTCACGGAACGGGACATCGAGTTTCTGCGCTCCGCGGCCCGTGCCGTACGCGTGGAGCCCGGCATCCTGGATTACGCGGTGCGCCTGGTCCGTGCCTCCCGTCCCGGCAACGACGACGGGGTTCCCCAGGCCCTTCGGGAGCTAAGGCGGTACGTGGAATACGGGGCTTCGCCCCGGGCCTCCATATATCTCTACCGCTGCGCCCGGGTGCGGGCCCTCTTCGAGGGTAGGGACTACGCCCTGCCGGAGGACGTAAAGGTCGTGGCCCCGCAAGTCCTGCGCCACCGCATCCTTCCCTCCTACGAGGCGGAGGCGGGGGGGGTGCGCCCGGACGAAATCGTGCGGCGCCTTCTGTCCATAGTCCCGGTGCCGTAAGACGATGGCCGGGGAATCCGTACACAGGACGCTGCGCAGGCTCCTCTTTTCCGCTCCCGTCCTTTCCCGGGCTCTCCTGGCGGGGGATTTCCGCTCCGTCTTCCGGGGGCGCGGCATCGAGTTCGACGCCCTGCGGGAATACGACCCGGAGGACGACGCCCGGCTCCTGGACGGGCGCGCCACCGCCCGGTTCGGGCGCGCCTTCGTACGTACCTACCGGGAGGACCGCAACCTCACGGTCCTCTTCCTCATGGACGAAACCGGCTCCATGGAGTACGGAACGGAGCAACCGCGGCGCCGGGCCGCCGGGATAGCCTCCTCCCTCTTGGCGTACGCCGCGGCCCTGAACGGAACGGCCGTCGGCGCGATCTTTTTCAACGCCACAGGGGCTTCCTACATACCGCCCCGTTCCGGCCGCCGAGCCGCACTTTCCCTCGTCGAGCGCCTGGCCTCTCCCGGGGGATGCGCGGACCTGCCGGCGGTGGAAACCGCGGAGATTCCGTCCCGTGGCGCCGGCCTCGGGGCCGCGCTGGTCTCCGCGAACCGGGTTCTGAAGCGCCGCAGCCTTGTATTCGTTCTATCCGACTTTCGGGCCGCGTCGGACGGCCCGGAGGGATACGCCCGCCCTCTCGGCCTCCTTGCCTCCCGCCACGACGTGGTGGCCGTCCGGGTGACGGATCCCTCGGACGAGAAGCTCCCCCGGGGGCGGGCTGCCGCCGCGGTCTTCGACGCGGAAACCCGCCGTCCTGTCTTCCTGTCCCTGGGAGGCCGGGGCCTGGACGATGCGTGGTCCGCGTTCCAGACGGAATTGAGGATGAACTGGCTGCGGGCCGTACGGTCGTCCGGCGCGGCTTTCCTGGAGCTGGGGACATCGGAGGACCCGGCGAAGTCCCTCGTAGCCTTTTTCGAGCGGAGGAGGCGCGGGAAATGAGGAAGGGCCTGGCCATCCTTTTGGCGTGCGCGGCCTCCGTTCTGAGCGCGCCGGCGGAATCCCGGTTCCATATCCTGTCGACCACCGTGGTTCCGGCGCGCCCCTATGTCGGGGATGTCGTGGAGTGTTCCGTCACCTTTGACGCAGGATCCGCGGCCCTGGAGGAGGGCCCCTTGGCCCCGCCGCCCATGGGGACGGACCCGGATGTCGAACTGGTGGACGCGGGGCTGCGCCGGAAAGCCGGGGCGTGGGTCTATACGGCGCGTTTCATAGCCTGGGTCCCGGGCCCCGCCGCCGTTCCCGGCGCCGGATTCGCCGAAGGCGCTATTGGGGACGTCTTAGTGGATATCGCCTCCGCTCTGGAGGATTTCGGACGTTCCCCGCCCCGGTTCGGGGATCCCCTGGAGCTGAAAGGCACGAGGCTCCTGGTATGGAGCCTGGCCGGCTCGGTCCTGGCTGCCGCGGTCCTTGCCGGGTCCCTGGCCTTCGGGTTTCTCCCTTGGATGAAGCGCATGCGGAAGCTCTGGAGGGAAGGCCGCGCGGGGAGGGATTTTGCGGGGTTCCTGGATTACCTGGATACAACGGCCGCGGACCTGAGCGCCGAGGATGTCTGGGCCCTCCTCTCGTCAGCCTTACGGAGGTATCTGGGAGAGAGGACCCATTGTCCGTACCCGGCCCTCACCGCGAGGGAAGCCGCGTCGGCGGCGCCGGAGAACCTACCCGCGGACGCCGCGTCAGAGGCGGCCGCGATCCTGGCGGAGGGGGAGGCTGTCCGGTTCGCCCGCGCCCGTCCCGGGGGGAACCCGGCCGCGGCGATAACCCGGGCCCGGGCCCTAATGGCCAGAGTGGAGGAGGATTTTCGTGACGGCCTTCGATAATCCATCCGCGTTTTTCCTGGTTCTGGCCATTCCAGCCTTTTTCTTGCTCAGGTCAAGGGCGTTCCGCAGGGGCGGATTCCTGAGGTACCCCCTGGACGAGGCATCCGGAAGGAGGTTCGAGGGAGCATCCGGATTTCGGCGGGCCCTCTCCGCCCTATCCGGTTTCTTCGGAGCCGTCGCGTACCTTGCCCTCGTCCTGGCCGCCTCGGGCCCCAACATCGTGGAACGGCGTGTGGTATTCCCGAACCGCGGAGGCGACGTGATCTTTGCCCTGGACGTCTCTCCCTCCATGGGTGCCCGCGACATGGAGCCGGATAGGCTGGCCGCGTCCGCGGCGCTGGTGGAAGCGTTTCTCCGGCAGGACCGCCCCGATTCGGTCGGGGTTGTCGTTTTCGGCCAGGACGCGGCTCTCCTTTGCCCCCCCACCACGGATTATGCCTCCCTGCGGTCCCGCCTCGCGGAGGCAAGGCCCGGCATCCTGGGCGACGGAACGGCCCTGGGCTTGGGGCTCGCCCAGGCGGTCCGGCACGCGGCGAGGGCTAAGGGAGAGCGGGACAGGATCATCCTCCTGACCGACGGTGAGAACAACGCGGGGACCGTCTCCCCCGAGGACGCGTGCGATCTGGCTTCCCGCCTCGGCGTACGGCTTACGATCATCGGCGTGGGCGGCCCCGGCGATGTCCCGCTGGCCTACGAGAATCCCAGCACCGGGGAGCGTTTCGAGGGGACCTACGCCAGCGGCTTCGACGAGAAAGCCCTGCGGATCCTCGCGGAACGCGCGGGGGGGGAGTACATCTCCGCCCGGGACGGACCGTCCCTGGAGCGGGCGTTCCGGACCGTGTCGGACCGCATGGAAAGCTCCCGGGGCGCGCGATCCGTCACGGTGAGGCGATCCCGGGCGGCGCCGGTTCTTGCGGCGGCCTTGGCGGCTTTCTGCCTTTCCTGGACCCTGGCCCTGGCGGTTAAGGGGGCGCTTTCATGACCTTCCGGAGGCCGGAGGTATTATGGGCTCTTGCCTTGCTCTTTCCCTATGCCGCCGGCGAGGCTTTCTGTCTCCTTCGGGGAGGGGCTTGGGCGCGGAGGCTGGCCCCCGGGGAGGCTGCGGAGAGTTCCGTGCGTGTTTGGAGGCTCCGGCGAACGGCTAGGGCGATTGCTGGAGCCTGGGCCTGGGTCTTCGCGGCCGCGGCGCTGGCCGGACCCTCCTGGGGCTACCTTCCCTCCCCGGGAATCCCCGCGAGGGTGGAGGCTGCCCTCGTGCTGGACGTGTCCAATTCCATGCTCTCCGAGGATGTCGCGCCCTCCCGTCTCTCCGCCGCGAGGGACACGGCCCGGGCCCTCATCCGGAGGCGGGGGGAGGCGGCGTTCTCCGTGACGGTCTTCAAGGGAGCCGCCGGAATCCTCTGCCCGGTCACGGACGATCCGGACGCCCTGGATCTAGCGCTGGACTGGACCCTTTCCGCCGTACTGACGGCCCCGGGTACTTCCGTGGCGGAGGGGATACGCGCGGCCCTCGCGGGATTCTCCCCCGATCCCGGGCTTTCCAGGTTTTTGGTTCTCTTCAGCGACGGGGACGATCTTGCGGGAGGCGCCGTCAAGGCCGCCCGGGAAGCCCGGGAGAGGGGAGTACGCATCCTGGCTGTGGGGTGCGGCGGAAGCGAGGAGGTTCCGGCCCGTAACGAATCCGGGTCCCCGGTCCTCTTGCCGGACGGAAGCCCGTCCCGCACGGCCCTGCGAGCCCCGAACCTGAGGAGGATCGCCGCGGAAGCCGGCGGTTTTTACGTGGATGTCTCCGATCCCGTCGCCCTCGAGGCGCTCTCGGACGCCCTGGACGGCCGTCCTGGCGGCCGAGGCTCACGTCCTGCCCCGAAGCCCGCGGACCGCACCGCCCTGGCGGCTTTCCTCGCTCTTCTCGGCCTCGGGGCAAGGGCCCTCGCGTCCCTTCCATCCTCCCCGGCCGGACGTAAGCGCAGGATACGGCGGGCTTCCGCGGCGCTTGTTGTGCTTTCCCTCGCGGGCTGTCACGCCCCCCGCCTGGACGTTCTGCGGGGCAACCGCCTATCGTCCCGGGGCCGGTACGAGGAGGCCATCGCCGCCTACCGGAAGGCCGGCGCGGAAGAGGGGGACGGAACCGTCGCCCTCAACCTGGCGGGGGTCTACAGCCGCCTCGGGGAGAGCGCCGCGGCCGGCCCCCTCTACGAGCGCGCCCTGGCATCCCGGGACCGACGGGTCGCGGCGGCGGCCTACCATAACCTGGGGGTGGAGCTGTTCGTGGACTCCAAGTACGACGAGGCCGCGG
>CAYTYG010000036.1:0-4846 GCA_964441515.1 uncultured Treponema sp. | reverse complement strand
CCTTCAAGAAGGCCCTCCGGCTTGCTCCGGAGAACCCGGAGACGAAGCGGGCCCTGGAGCTGGCCCGTTCCGCCGCCGCGTCCCTCCGGATTTCCCGGACGGCGCAGAGGCAGGGAGCGTCCGTCGACCCGGACGGCCGCTCCGAGGCCCTTTTCAGCCTCCTGCGGCGCGCGGAGTCCGACCGGTTCCGGCCTCCGGAGCCCGCCGCCGCAGCCGGGGAAGGGCTCGACCATTGATCTCCCTGCGCCGGTCGATGAGGATAGTCGCGCTGGCGGCTCTGCTGGCCCTTGGTTCGGCCGTCCCGGCTCAGGAGATCCCCTATACGGTCGCGATCGAGCCGGAGTCTCCCGTCTCGGGCGAAGTCTTTTCCGTCATCTTGATGTTGCCGGAAATATCCGCCCGGGACATCCGGTTTCGGGCGGCCGGAAAAGCCCGGGGTCTGACCCTGGAGTCCGTCACCGTCTCCCCGGCTTCCCCCGGGGATGAGGGCGTCGGCTACGGCACTCGGATTCTATGCCGGTATCTGCCCGGAGAGCCGGGCAGACTGCGGACTCCCCGGATCGAGCTGGAGGTGGCGGGTCGGACGGTGGTCCTGGAAGCCCTGGAGATCGAAGTCCTGCCGGCGCCGGGGACGGCACCCCGGGCTCCCTACGAATGGAGGGCGCCCTCCTCCGTCATGAGGTGGCAGTGTTTCCCCGCGGAATTGCGGGGCCGCGGTTCGGATGCCCCGGGAACGCGCCCCGCCGTTTTCCCGGCTTCCCGCGGATTGGCTCTGGAACCCCTCGGGGATCTGGCGGCTCTGGGGATCGCCCTGGAAGAGGGGACTATTTTTCTGCCTCCCGTACGGACCCGGGAGGGAGGAGCTGCGGCGGACGCCCGCGCGGTCTCGGTGGTAGCGGCTCCCCCGGAGATTGACGACAGCCGGGCCGTGGGCGAGTACTCCGCCCGCCAGGTAAAACCGCGGAAATCCGAAGCCCGGACGGGGGAAACCCTTGTCTTCCGCGTGGAGGTACAGGGGAGGGGAAACCTTCCCATCCTGGAGCCTCCGAGGTTCGAGGTGGAATCTCCCGGGGGGACGGAATCCTACTCGATCGCCGTGCTTCCCGTATCCGGCATTCGCAGCACATCCGGGGGGTATGAGGGGATGGCGGGGCGGGAGCTGAGGTTTACGCCGCGCCAGGCCGGGACCTATACGATACAGGCCCAGCCCTTCGTCTTCTTCAATCCCGCGAAGCGCCGGGTGGAGGTTGTCCGGTTCGCGCCGGTCCGACTCCGCGTAGAAGCCGCCGCATCCCGGCAGGTACCGGAGGGAAGCGCGACGGACCTAGCGCCGTTTCTGGGTATGTACGCCTCCAGGCCGGGGATCCTCGGGGAGGTTGCGGCCCGGGCTCTTTCCGGGGACCCGGAAGGGGCACTCGAGCTTCTGAAGACCGCGGATGCTCCCGAAGGTCTGCATCTGAAGGGGCTCGCCCTTCTGGGCGTCCGCCGGCCCGAGGAAGCCTTGGCCTGTCTGGCGCGGGCGGAGCGGCTGCGGCGTTTCCTCCCCGGGCTTCCCGAGTCCCTCGATCTCTGCGAAGCCGTCCTGGAAGCCGGCGCGCGTAGGCGGGACGCGCTTCCGGAGCCTCGTATCTTTTTCTTGGTTTCCGTTGTTCTTCTCCTGATCGGGGCGGTTCCGCAAGCCGTCCGGTGGCTTTTCCGGAAGCGGAGCGGAAGGGCTTGCCCTCGGGGAGTCCGGGCGGCCGGGTGCGTACTGGCCGCGGCCGCCGCCCTTTCTCTACTGGCGGCTTTTGCGTCGGCCCTGGAGCGAAAGACGCCCTACGCCGTCATAGTCCGGGAGGAAGCCCGGGCGGTCCCCTCGGAAGCGGGATCCCGGATTCCCGGGGCCTTCAAGGGACGCACCGGCGTCCTGGGATCGTCCTCGTCGGGCTGGGCTTTGATCCGTTTTCCGGACGGACAAGCGGCCTGGTTCCGGGACGGGCACTATGAAGAGTATTGAGGTACGGTATGTCGGATTTCGGCAAGGTTTTGGAGGAGTGGGAACGGATAGGAGGCGAAAAATCCCGCCGCGGGCCCGCCGCGGAAGCGGCGGCCGGAACGAGCCGAGGCGCCGGCGAGGCGGGCGGGGACGACGGCGAAGAGCCCGTCCGGCATCTCTCGCGGGGCCGGATCGAGGCCCTTCCGGTGGAGGCTGTCCTGGATCTGCACGGAATGACGGCCGCAAGCGCGGAAGAATCCCTCCGGAGCTTTTTTCGGGACGCCGCGGCCCGGGGACTGGGGAAAGTCCTGGTCATACACGGCAAGGGAAACCATTCCGGGGACGAGCCCGTACTGGGGAAAACGGTCAGCAGATTCCTGGAGTCCTGCCCGTTTGCGGGCCGGCACGGTTTCGCCGACCGTAAATCCGGGGGCCGAGGGGCTGTCTGGGTTGTTGTAAGGAAGAAGAATCAGCGTTCGCGGTAGATTATACGGCCTCGGTTCAGGTCGTAGGGGGAAAGGGCTACCTTTACGGTGTCCCCGGGAACGATCCGGATGTAATGCTTTCTCATTTTTCCGGACAGGTGCGCCAGGATGACGTGTCCCGTCGGGAGTTCAACCCGAAACATGGTGTTGGGAAGGGCTTCCTTCACCTTGCCTTCCACTTCTATCGCTTCTTCCTTCGCCACAGTTCCTCCAAAAGTATTTTCCGGGACCACGGACGCTCCGACTTGCAGGCCCGTTCGGGACGAATATAATAGTATGGGTTACGGAGGGTACGTGTCAACGGGTTGACATTCCCGCGGTTTTCCGGCATGGTGCCGGTGCTCTAATCATCGCCCAGGAGGGGAATTATGGAAGCGGACTTCGTCGAACAAATGAAGGAATCGCTCCTCCGGCAGAAGCGGGAGATCCTGGACAACCTGATCGCCACAAACGCGGATTTTCGCGCAATTGTCGAGGAAATGGATCCTAAGGATTTCGCGGATGTCGCCTCGGACGATATTGACCGGAAAATGATCGAAGCCCTGGGCTCCCAGGATATCAAGCGCCTGAGGGCTATCGACGCGGCCCTCGCCCGCATACAGCTGGGAAAGTACGGTTTCTGCGTGAAGTGCTCCAAGAAGATACCCCGGGAGCGCCTGGAAGCCATTCCCTACGCCGTGCTCTGCATAGACTGCCAGAAGAGTGAAGAGCGCCGCAACCGCTAAAGGGCCCTATTCCAGGGGCCCCGTGGTCCAGCGGCCGTTGCTGAGGACGGCCATCTCCGCGTACCCCGCTTCCCGTATCCGCTGAAGGCCTATCTGCCGCCATTTCAGTTCCAGGTGTCCGGCCGCGTGGGCGTCGGCGCCGATCACTACGGGAACCTTGCGGCGGCGAAGCTCCCGTAGGATGGGCAGGGAAGGGTAGGGTTCCGACGTCTTGCCCCGGGGAATCCCGCCCGTGTTGACCTCCGCAGCTATCCCTGTGCCCTCCAGGGCTTCCGCGACCTCGAAGGCCGCGGCCAGGTACTCCGGGCTCGACTCGTCGAACCAGCGGCCGCCCCGGTTGTTCTTGCGCATTAGGTCCAGGTGGCCGAAGATTTCGAAGCCCCCGGTTTGGGCAAGCCGGGCGGATTCCCGGAAGTAGTCGCGGTAAAGGCGCGTGCCGTCGCCTCCATACCGTTCCTCGACCCACAGGTCAAACTCTTCCGATGGCCCGTCCACCGCGAAGGGCTCGCCGCGGGGGGGGCGGACGAAGTGCGCCGAGCCTATGCGGAAATCGATTTTCACATCGGAGTATTCCCCGTCCGGCGGAAGCCCGAGCCCCGGCACCCACTCCAGCTCCAGGCCGGCCAGCACCTCCATCCTGCCCGCGTAGGGGGCGGCCGCCTCCCGGACGGCGCGTACATAGGGGGCGACGCGGCCGGGCGTTAGGTTGCCCGGGGAGGGAAGGGGCACCGGGGCGTGCGCCGAGAAGCCGAAGATCCTGTACCCGAGGGAAAAAGCGGCCTTCGCCATGACCGCCGGGGTGTCCTTTCCGTCGCAGAAGTCCGTATGGGAGTGGTAGGTTGCTAGCATGGGGGTAGTATATCGGCGAACCCCCGGGGAAGTCGATGGGCGGACGTTATCTGCCTGGGGACTCTAGGTAACCCCGTATTGCCCCGGAGAACTCCCTAAAAGCCGCCTCAAGGCCCGTGATGCCCTCGCGCACCGCGTCGCCCCGATCCTCCCGCCCCGCGTCCTCTATCGCCTTGGCTCTATCCCCCAGGCGTTTCGCGGAGAGGTTCCACGCGGCGCCCTTGATGGAGTGCGCGACATCCCGGGCTTTTTTCCAGTCCTCCGCGGCCGATGCTTCCGAGAGCTCGACCAGCTGGCCCTGTACCTTGGCCCGGAAGCGCTCCAGGAGCCCCAGGACCGTGTCCTCCTTGCCCAGGAACGTCTCCAGGACGGCCGGGTAATCGAAGACCTCGGGATCCGGGGCGCCGCCGGGGGCCGGTGAGCCTGCCTCCGGTATTCCGGAGGCGGCCGCCGCTCCCGGGTTCCCTGGGGAGGCCGCGTTTCGGCCGAAAACGGAAGCCAGCATGGCCTCCAGTTCGGCCTTTTTAAAGGGCTTCGTGAGGATGTCGTCCATGCCCGCGGCGGTGCACTCCTCGCGCTCGGTCTTTTGAACGCTGGCCGTGACCGCGATGATCGCGCCCTTGTAGCCCCGTTCCCGCAGGGTACGGGTAGCCTCGTATCCGTTCATCCGGGGCATGAAGATGTCCATGAGCACCATATCGAAGGTGCGGGATGACGCCTTGGCCAAGGCCTCGTCCCCGTCGGAGGCGACGGTGACCCGGCAGCCCAGCCGCTCCAGGAGGATCTTGAAGAGCTCCTGGTTGACTATATGG
>CAYTYG010000035.1:11120-15240 GCA_964441515.1 uncultured Treponema sp. | reverse complement strand
ACTACGCCGCCCAGTAAGCGGCAAACCTAAGGGCCGGTCCTCGGCGTCGCCGAGGACCGGCCCTTTCCTTAATCCAACGAAAGCGGGGGCGCCATGACCCAGTTCCTCCAACAGCTCACGAACGGCCTTTCCATCGGTTCGGTCTACGCCCTGATGGCCGTCGGGTATTCCCTCGTCTACAGCATCATGAATTTCTCCAACTTCGCCCACGGGGGAGTGATCATGCTGGGCGCCTATTTCGGATTCTTCGGGCTTACGACCTTCAAGCTTCCCTTCGCCGCCGCCTTCGTCCTGGCGACGGCCGGCACGGCTTTGATCGCCATCCTCCTGGAGCGGATAGCCTACAAGCCCCTGCGGGACCGCAAGGCTCCCTTCCTCTACTTCATCATATCCGCGATGGGCGCTTCCATGTTCCTGGAGAATTTCGTCATCGCGACGATCGGTCCGAACCCCAAGCCCTATCCGCCTATCATTCCCCGGGAGCCCATCGCACTGGGCGAACTGGCCCTGGGCCGGCTCGACCTGATCATGTTCCTCGTCTCCGCGGTCTGCCTGACCCTCCTGGTCCTCTTCATAGACCGGACCCGTTTAGGGAAGGCTATACAGGCGTCCGCCTACAATATGAAAGCCAGCGCCCTCATGGGCATCAATACGGACAGCGTCGTGATCCTGGTCTTCGCCCTGGGAGGCTTCCTGGCGGGGGTCGCCGGGGTCCTCTACGGCATGAAGTACATGGTCTACCCGACCATCGGGAACATCACGCTCAAATCCTTCATAGCGGCCGTCTTCGGAGGACTCGGCAGCCTGCCCGGCGCCGTCCTGGGCTCCGTCCTCCTGGGGGTCATCGAGACCCTGGTGGCGGGGTACCTTTCGTCGCAGTACCGCGACCTCATCGCCTTCGTCATCCTGATCGGGGTCCTGATCGTGCGGCCCACGGGGATCATGGGCAAGGCCGTAGAAGACAAGGCATAGGGGGAGGCATGGACACATATACCCTTGGCATCCTGATGCTGGCGGGCATCAACCTCGTGGCCGTGCTGGGCCTCTCCCTGCTGACGGGATTCACGGGGCTGTTCTCTTTCGGCCACGCGGGCTTCATGGCCATTGGCGCTTACGTCGGGGCCTTCCTCACCGTGTCCCCCGCCCGGGACGTCCCCGGCCTCGGGCTGCCCCTGGTGGTCGGCATCCTGGGCGGCGGGGCGGCGGCGGGGATCGTCAGCTGGCTGGTGGGCCGCATCACCCTGAACCTCAAGGGCGACTACTTCTGCATAGCCACCCTGGGATTCGGGGAGGCCGTCCGGCTCGTTTTCAACAACGTCCAGCGCTTCGGCGGCTCCCGGGGCTGGCCCATCGGGGCCACCCGGAATCCCCAGGACATCTGGGTCATCCTCCTGGTGGACATCGTCGCCATCCTCCTGGTGGCCAACCTGGTGCGTTCCCGGCACGGACGGAACATGATCGCCATCCGGGAAGAGGAGCTGGCGGCCCAGGTCACGGGAATCAACGTCTTCCGGTACAAGATGGTCAGCCTTGTCATCAGCGCCGTGCTGGCGGGGGTCGCGGGGGTCCTTTTGGCCGATTACCTGACCTTCATAAACCCGAAGATATTCAACCTGACCAAGTCCACGGAGCTCATCATCATCGTGATCTTCGGGGGGCTGGGATCCATCTCCGGCTCCGTGCTGGGAGCCCTGCTTCTTACCGCGCTTCCGGAGGTCCTGAGGTTCTTCGAGATCTGGCGCCTGGTGTTCTACGGGGCCGCCGTCATCCTGATCATGATCAGCCGGCCCAAGGGCTTGCTGGGCGGCATGGAGCTGACGCCCTCGGGCATCCGGAAGATACTGGCCGAGCGCCGGGCAAGGCTGGCCCTCCGGGCGGAGGCCGCCCGGGAAGCCTCCGAGGGAGGCGCGCGATGAGCGGCATCCTGGAGGTGAAGGGCCTAACCAAGCGGTTCGGGGGACTGGCCGCGGTGGACAATGTCAGCTTCGAGGTTCGGGAGGGAGGGATCTTCGGCCTCATCGGGCCGAACGGGGCGGGCAAGACAACCATTTTCAACCTGGTGACCGGCGTGTACAAGGTGACCGAGGGCTCCGTGACCTTCCAGGGCCGGGAGATCACGGATATGGAGCCCTTCCGGATCGCGGACCTGGGTATAACCCGGACGTTCCAGAACATCCGGCTTTTCAAGAACCTGTCGGTCTACGAGAACGTCCTGACCGCCTGCCACATGAGCGCCCGGTACTCCATTCCGGACGCCCTCCTGCGCCTGCCCCGGTACCGGCGGGAGGAGAAGGCCCTGCAGGCGAAGGCGGAGGAACTCCTGGCCATCCTGGGACTGACGGAACGCCGGGACGTCCAGGCCAACAACCTGCCCTACGGCCTCCAGCGCCGGCTGGAGATCGTGCGGGCCCTGGCCCTGGACCCCAAGCTCCTTCTGCTGGACGAACCCGCGGCGGGCATGAACCCCGACGAGACGGAGCAGCTCATGCGCCTGATCTCGGAGGTGCGGGAGCGGTTCAAGCTGACGGTCCTGGTGATCGAGCACCACATGGACTTGGTGATGAGGCTCTGCGAGAGCATCGTGGTGCTGAACTTCGGGCAGAAGCTGGCGGAGGGTACGGCCGGGGAGATACGGGGCGACCCGAGGGTCGTGGAAGCCTACCTGGGATCGGGGGGAAACTGACATGCTGACGGTGCGAGACATCCACGTATCCTACGAGGGCATCCGGGCCCTGAGGGGCGTTTCCCTCCGGGTGGAGAGGGGGGAGATCGTCACGATCATCGGGGCGAACGGGGCCGGGAAATCGACCCTTCTGAACGCGATCTCCGGGTTCCTGAAATTTACGCCCGGAGAGATCCTTTACCACGGCAAGCCCCTGCCCAGGCGGCCGGATCAGGTGGTCAAGTCCGGGATCTGCCACGTTCCGGAGGGGCGCCTCGTGTTCGCCAACCTCACCGTGGAGGACAACCTCCGCATGGGGGCTTACCTGCGGCGGGACAAGGGGGCCGTGTCCTCGGACCTGGACAAGGTCTTCGGCCTCTTCCCTCGCCTGAAGGAGCGCCGGCGCCAGATCGCCGGCACTCTTTCCGGGGGGGAGCAGCAGATGCTGGCCATGGGCCGGGCCCTCATGACGGACGGGGAGCTGGTCCTGATGGACGAGCCCTCCCTGGGGCTCGCGCCGCTCCTTGTGCAGACGGTCTTCGACATCATCCAGGAGATCCGCAAGCTCGGGAAGACGATACTCCTGGTGGAGCAAAACGCCTACAAGGCCCTGGACGCCGCGGACCGGGCGTACGTACTGGAGCAGGGGCGCATCGTCAAGGAAGGATCCGCTTCCGAGGTGAAGGCGGATCCCGCCGTGCGCGCCGCGTACCTGGGGACGGAGTCGAAGGCGGGCGGCTAGGGAAGGACCTGCTCGGCTTTCCCCCGGCCGCGGCTTGAAGTCGACGGCTCTTCCGTTCTATACATAAGCGACATCGATCTCCCTGCGGAACCCGAAGAGGCGGATATGGCATTCAACTGGGCTTCATTCCTCTTGTACATCTTCGTCACGACCTACACGCCGGGCCCCAACAACATCATGTCGATGAACAACGCGGCGACCTACGGATTCCGCAAGGGCCTTCCCTTCAATTTCGGGATACTGTCCGCCTTTTCCATCGTCATGATCCTCTGCGCGTTGTTCAGCGCAACCCTGTATGCCGTGGTTCCCAGGATACAGCTTCCCCTGAAGATCCTCGGGGCCGCGTATATGCTGTACCTCGCCTGGAAGACCTTTAGGTCCGTACCCGGCGACAACGGCCGTAAGGGAAACGGCAGCTACTGGGCGGGATTCGCCCTGCAGTTCGTGAATCCCAAGATATTCATCTACGGGATCACGGCGATGTCCGCGTTCATCCTGCCCAGCTTCAAGTCTCCTCCGGTCCTGGTCTTTTTCGCCCTCCTCTTGGCCTTCGTCGGGGCTTCCGCGAACCTGTGCTGGGCCTTGTTCGGGTCCCTATTCCTAAAGCTCTTCTCCCGGCACTACCGCGCGGTCAACGCCGTAATGGCGGCCCTGCTGGTGTACTGCGCCGTGTCGCTGTTCCTGTGAAGAGGACGCCCCGGCGGAACCTCGCTTGC
>CAYTYG010000035.1:0-11020 GCA_964441515.1 uncultured Treponema sp. | reverse complement strand
CGATAGGAATGGATTTACGTGCGCGGCCCATGGCCGCGCCTCGGCATCCATGGGCCTGCTAGGAATCCACTTTCTTCACGATCTGTATGTGAAGCTCGTCCAACTGTTTCTGGTCTACCTCGTTGGGGCAATCGTGCGAGGTTCCGCCGGGGCGGAACCTCGCTTGCCGATAGGAATGGATTTACGTGCGCGGCCCATGGCCGCGCCTCGGCATCCATGGGCTTGCTAGGTGTCCGCCTTTTTCACTATCTGTATGTGCAACTCGTCCAACTGTTTCTGGTCTACCTCGTTGGGGCAATCGTCCATGGGGCTGACGGCGAAGGAGTTTTTGGGGAAGGCGATGACTTCCTTGATGGAGGTGTCCCCGGCCATCAGCATCACCAGGCGGTCCAGCCCGGGCGCTATGCCCCCGTGGGGCGGGGGGCCGTACTTGAAGGCCTCGGTAAGGAAACCGAATTTCCTCTGGGCCTCCTCCTCCGAGAAGCCTACGACCCGGAAGACGCGCTTCTGGAGCTCGGGATCGTGGATCCGGATGGAGCCGGAAGCCAGCTCGTAGCCGTTCAGCACCAGGTCGTAGAGGTCGCCCTTGACGGAGCCGGGATCGCTCTCCAGGGTGGGGTGGTACTTTTCCTGGGGCATGGTGAACATGTGGTGCGCGGCCTCCCAGCGGTTCTCCTCCTCGTTGAACTCGAACATGGGGAAGTCCACGATCCAGGCGAACTCGAAGCGCTTGGGATCGCAGAGCCCCAGGTCCCTGCCCAGCTTGGAGCGCACGGCTCCCAGGGATTGGCAGGCCACCTTGCGCTTGGCGTCCGCCACCATGAGGATGAGGTCGCCCGGTTTCGCTCCCAGGAAGTCGATGAGCTCCCGCTCCATGCCCGCGAAAAACTTGGAGGCCCCGCCCTCGAGCTGCGGCGCGGTTCCGGCCGAACCGGCGCCGCCGGGAGCCACCTTGGCCCAGGCCATGCCCTTGGCGCGGTAGACCTTGGCCGCCGCCTCCAGCTCCTCGATCTGCTTGCGGGAGTAATCCGCCTTGCCGGGGGCGACGAGGGCTTTTACGGTCCCGCCGGCCGCCAGGGCGTCCTTGAAGGCCTGGAAGGTCGAGCGCGCGGCGAGGCTCCCCAGGTCCTTCATCTCCATCCCGAAGCGGAGGTCCGGCTTGTCCGTGCCGTAGGACTCCAGGGCCTCCTCGTAGGATAGCCTTCGGAAAGCCGACGGAAGCTCCACGCCGAGGGCCTTGCGGAAGACGTGCCCGAAGAGGCGCTCCACCATGGCCAGAACGTCGTCCCGCTTGACGAAGGACATCTCGATGTCGATCTGGGTGAACTCGGGCTGGCGGTCGCCGCGGGCGTCCTCGTCGCGGTAGCAGCGAGCGATCTGGAAGTACTTGTCCATTCCCGAGACCATGAGGATCTGCTTGTAGAGCTGGGGGCTCTGGGGCAGGGCGTAGAACTTGCCGGGATACAGGCGCGAGGGCACCAGGTAGTCCCGCGCGCCCTCCGGCGTGGAGCGGATGAAGGTGGGCGTCTCGATTTCGTAGAAGCCCTCGGAGGATAGGTGCTCCCGGACCGCGAAGGCGACCTCGTGCCTCAGCCTCATGCGGTACTGCATGGCCCCGGAACGGAGGTCCAGGTACCGGTACTTGAGGCGGGTCTCCTCCTTGGCGTCCGTGCGCTCGTCGATCTGGAAGGGAAGGACCTCGCAGCGCGTCAGTATCTGCAGCTCGCCGATAACGACCTCGATCTCCCCGGTGTCCATGCCGGGGTTGACCATAGAGTCCGGCCGGGGGCGGACGGTCCCGCGCAGGGCCACGCAGTACTCGCTTTTCAGTTCGGACGCGGAAGCCTTGAGGCCCTCCGGGGCGTCCGCGTCCACCACCGCCTGGGTTATGCCGTAGCGGTCCCGTAGATTGATGAAGGAGATGCCGCCGTGGTCCCGCTTTCTGTGGACCCATCCGTTCAGTGTAACGGTCTTCCCGACGTCGCCGGAGCGGAGGGCGCCGCAGGTCGTGGTGCGTTTGAGGTATTCCATGAAGCGGTATTGTATACTTCGCCCCGGCGGGGGTTCAAGGTAGGGCCGGCCCCGCGTTGACTCTCCGCGGCCTTCTGGTGCATTCTTGGGCAACGAAAAAGTCGGGAGTACGGAGACCGCCTTGCGTACCATAATCGTGAAACGTGAGATCCTTACGGAGGAGTTGAAGAGCACCCTGGTCTTCCAGAACCTGGGGGTCGAGGAACTCGCCGCGCTGGTCGTGCTCTGCGCCTGCCGGGAGTACGATCCGTCCGAGACGATCGTGGCGCAGGATTCCGAGGGCCGGGAGCTCTACGTACTCCTTCGGGGGGACGTGGACATCACCCTGGACGGACGGGAGCGCGGCGGCATCCACCTGGGGTCCGTCCAGACCGGGGACGTCTTCGGCGAGGCGTCCATCTTTTTGGACGTCCGGCGCACCGCCAACGTTGTGGCCCGGGGAAGCGTCCGGCTCGCCTGCATCTCCCGGGAGGCCATGCTGGCCTACTGCAATCAACATCCCCACGGAGGGCTCAAAATTTTTTCGTTCATCATCTACAGCCTGCTGCGCCGCCTTTCCATGGCCAGCAAGGATCTGGCCGTGGGGAAGGAAAGCATGGTGACCCAGGCGGACCTGGACAGGCTCAAGGAATTCTTTCCCAAGACCATAGACGAGATCCTCGAGGGAAAACGCCGCACCGACGTACCGGAGCTTCACGCCGGCCGCGCGTAGCCCTTGGGCCGGATTCCCCGGGGAAGAGGGGGATAGGGAGGGGGAAACCCGAAAGCCGGTTGCCTCCTCGATCCCACCGCTTCCCCGGATGCGATCCGGTTCGGGCTATTTGGACTTCTTGGCGCGCTTTGGAGAGGATTTCGCGTCCGCGGTTTTCTTTGCCCTGGGTTTGGGAGCGGAACCGGCCTTGACGGGGGGCTTCCCGGCCGGTTTGCCGGCCTTGGCGGCAGGCGCCTTGCCCGGCCTGCCCCGCTTTCGGGGCTCCAGAGCGACGGTGGCGTCCGCGGAGGCCTCCGCCTTCGGGGGGCGTCCCCGGGCCTTGGATGTCTTGGCCGCTGTACCCTGCGCGGCAGCCGCCTTGCGCGGGCGTCCCCGGGGCTTGGACGGCGTTGCCGCTTTCTTCTCCGCCTTGAGATAATCCTTGATGGGCTTCCAGAAGCGGTCGTTCCAGTACCGCTTGACCTCCGCCGCCGCGTCCCCGGGCAGGCCGGACTGGGTCAGATAAAGCTCCGCCCCGGATCCCGAGGCGCGGAACCGCAGGACCAGGATGGAATCCTCCGCGTCCTTTTTCCAGGCCGTCGAACGCCAGGACTGGACTATTAGGCGTTCCGGTTCCGCGTAGAGGGTCTTGCCCCGGACCTTTGCGGCCGCGTCCGTGAACTCTTCGCCCGCTTGGACGTTTCCGGAGGTCTTGAGCCCCGTGACCGCATTGCGGACTTCCGCTTCCGCGAAAATATTGAATATCCTGGAAGGAGTGGCCTGGAAACGGACCTTCTTCATGAAAACATTCTGCATAGCGTCTCCTCGATGGCTGAAGTTGGTAATCCATGACACTATAAAGTATTTACGCGCGGCGGGTAAAGAAAATTGTGGAAAAATGCGAAAAAAAAATGGAATTCTTTTTCTTTTTTCCCTCATTCCCGTTTCCCGGCCCCCGCGGGGCCTTGCCGCGGGGAGACGAGGGGGGTATTGTCCTTACCATGACGCGCCTTATCCTCCCTCTCCTCCACGACAACCACAATCACGTCAGCCTGTACGCGGCCCTCTCCTCCTGCCCCGACGTTTCGGGGATGGATGCCCCAGCCGCCCGGATATTCCTGGAGTCCCTACCCCCGGATCGGCTCACCGTCGTCCGCGGCTGGCGAACCAACGCGCTGCCCTTGGGGCCCCGGGACCTCGAACGGCTTCCCCCCCTACTGCTCGTGAACTTCAGCCTCCACGGATTCGCCGTGAGCGATTCCGGGCTTCCCTACCTGGAGGCCGCGGCGCCCGAGCTGTCCCGGCGGCGGGACGACCGGGCTTGGTGCGACGCGAACGTGACCGCCCTTTTCGCCGCCTACTGCGATCTCGCCGGGTTGACGGAATCCCGGCTCGCCGAACGGCTGGACTACCTGCTTCCTCTGGGGATGGGCTCCGCGGACGACATGGCGGTGGCGTCCGCGGCCGCCCTGGACGCGGTTCGCGGGCCGGGATACGCCGAACGCATCCCCGCCTGGGTGGCGCCGTCCCTCTTCCGGCGCCTGGACGGGGAGCGAAGAAAGGCGTGCGCGGGCCTGAAGATCTTCCTGGACGGGGCCCTGGGCTCCCGGAGCGCGGCGATCGCCGGGCCTTGGATAGGCCCGGGGGAAGCCCTGTTCACCTATAAGGACGCCGAGCTTCTCCAGCTGTTGGAGGAGGTCTCCGCCTGGGGAAAGCCGCCGGCAGTCCACGCCATCGGGGAGCTTGCCATAGACCAGGTCCTTCGGGTTTTGGAGGACCTGAGCCGTGGGGGAGTGCGTTTTCCCCGAATCCGGCTGGAACACGTCCAGCTCATCACCCGGGAACAGGCCTTCCGGGCCCGGGACCTCGGGGTCGTGCTCTCCATGCAGCCGAACTTCTCCTCCGACTCCCGGGACTACCGGGACAGGCTCCCCGGATCCTATCTGGAAGCCAACAATCCCTTCCGGATGCTCCTGGACCAGGCCGGCTTCGAGCCCGGCAAGGACCTGCTCTTCGGGTCCGACGGCATGCCCGACGGTATCGCCTACGCCGCCCGGGAATCCCTCTTCCCGGACTACCCAGGCCAGGCCCTTACGATCGAGGAGCTGGCCGCGGGATACGGACCCGCCCGGGGGATCGAGGGGAAGATCGATCTGGAGGTCGACGAGGCCGCCCGCCGGGTGGCCGTCGCGGGGGTGTCCGCGGGCGTTTAGCAGGCTGCCGGCTCGCCAGTACTCCGGCGGGCAACCGACTTTTTCAGCGCCCTGTTAGGCCCGAGGCCGCCCGACCGTCACTCCGCCCAGAGCCGGGCAAGCCGGATCAGCACCCGGGCGGCCATCACCATCTCGGATACGCTGGCCCATTCGTACCGGGAGTGATAGTTGTACCCACCCGTGAAGATGTTGGGGGTGGGGACGCCCATCTCCGTCAGGCGGGCGCCGTCCGTGCCCCCGCGTATGGGTTTGATCACCGGGGGCACGCCGCAGTCCTCGCAGGCCCGCACAAGGCGGTCCAGGACCTCGGGTGTCTCATCCAGCTTGCGCCGCATGTTCACGTACTGCTTCGTGATTTCCACGCCCACCTTCCCCGGGGGGAACTGGGCCTCCACGGCCTTGGCCAGGGTCTTGACCGTCTCGATGCGGCGCGACATGCCTTCGTCCGTGAAATCCCGGAGCAAGACCTCCAGTTCGGCCTCCTCCAGGGTCCCCCGCATCTCCAGCGGGCAGTAATAGCCGTACCACCCGTCCGTGGCCTCCGGGCTCTCGCTGCGGGGCAGGAGGGACGCGAAGGAGGCGGCCATGGCCACCGCGTTGGCGAGCTTGCCCCGGGCCGCCCCGACGTGGATGACGTAGCCCGAGAACGTGAGCTTGGCGGAATAGGCCGTGAAGCATTCGGCCTCCAGCTCCCCCGCCTTGCCGCCGTCCACCGTGTAGCAGGCCTTGGAACGGATCCTCTGGAGGGGGAAGAGGTCCATCCCCTTGCCGGTCTCCTCGTCGGGGGTGAAGAATATCTCGATGGGGCCGTGGGGTATCTCGGGGTGCTCCTTCAGGTGCCGGATGGCCGTCAGGATCTCCGCGATACCCGCCTTGTCGTCCGCCCCCAGGAGGGTGTTGCCGTCGGTCACGATCAGGGTATCCCCCGCGTGCTCCGCCAGGTCGGGGTAGTCCGCGGGATCCAGGACATGGGTTTCCGAGAGCCGGATGGGCTTTCCGTCGTAGGCTTCCACAACCCGGGGCCGGACGTCTTTCGCCGTAACGTCGCCGGCCGTGTCCATGTGGGCCAGGAACCCGATGCAGGGCCTGTCCTCCCGTCCGGGGGAGGCGGGAAGATAGGCGGAGAGGTAGCAGTGGCCGTCCACGGCCGCGTCCTCAAGCCCCAGAGCGGAAAGCTCGTCCGCCAGGATGCGGGCGAACTCGCGCTGGGTCGGGGTCGAGGGGATGTCCTGGGCGTGGCGGTCGCTCGTCGTCTCGATGCGGGCGTACCGCACCAGGCGCTCCGCGAGTTTCGCGGCGAAGGGATCGGATAGGGCGTCCTTGTAGTTGTCCATGCCTCGAAGTATGTCCGCTATCGCGGGGATCGGCAAGACGGGCGCCCCGCATCCCGCGCCCCCTTTCCTTGCCGGCGGCGTCCGGGAAACGCTATATTGAAGGCAAATGGAAATACCCGAATACCCCGAGTTCGCCCCCATCTCCCTGGACATGCGGGATCAGGTCTATCCCGTCCTCAACCTGCTCAAGGACGGAATCTCGGAGTTCACCTTCTCGAACCTCTTCCTCTTCCGGCGCACGTACCAGTACAAGGTATCGTGCCTGCCCGGCCGGACCATGGTCGTCTCCGGGGTCAAGAACGGGGAGCCCTTTTTCCTGACTCCCTGCGATGTCCCCGACCGTCCCATCCTGGAGGAGCTCTTCGGGACGCACCGGTACCTCAAGAACCTCTCGGAAAGCCAGTCCGAGGCCCGCCGGGTCGACCTGGAGCAGTGGGGCTTCCGGATCGAGGAGGACCGGGACAACTTCGATTATCTCTACCGCCGGGAGGACCTGGCGGAGCTCTCCGGCAAGGCTTACCACAAGAAACGGAACCTGGTGAACGCCTTCCTGGGAACCTGCTCCTGCGAGCAGAGGCCCCTCACCCGCTCGAACGTAGGGGACGCTCTCCTCGTCCTGGAAAAATGGCGGGAGGCCAAGGGGATCGAGGGGGACTACAAGGCCTCCCGGGAGGCCCTGGAGCTCTTCCGGGAGCTGGGCATGCGGGGCGCGGTCTACTACGCGGACGGGGTCCCGGCGGGGTACGCCCTGGGGGAGCCGATCGCGAAGGCCCGCATGTTCGCCGTGCACTTCGAGAAGGCCGTGGACGGCTACAAGGGCATCTACCAGTTCATCAACCAGGCCTTCGCCCAGACCCTTCCCAGGTATTTCCGGGTCGTCAACCGCGAGCAAGACCTGGGGGACGAGGGCCTCCGGCAGGCCAAGATGACCTACCGGCCCTACGGCTTCGTCAAGAAGTACAGGGTCTACAAGGTCTAGCCGGGGCCGTCGTCCTTCCCCTACACCCGGGCGGGAATTCCGGGTATACTCCGGGGCATGGAATCCGTTCTGGCCGGCCTGGTCGGCCGGGAACATGCCGCGGCGTTCGGCCGAAGGGGCGAGATTTTAGCCCTGGCTCTCTCGGAAAACCGCCGGGGTATTCGCGCCCTCCGGGAATACCGAGAATACCTGGCCCGGCGCACCTCCTGCCTTACGCTCCTGGCCGGCTCCGGGTCCCGCTGGGTGGAGTCCCTGCGGGACGCCGCCGCCCGGGGCCGGGCCCCCGACTTCGATCCGGACCGCCCCCGGGGGCTTTTCCCCGTGCGAAACCGCATCGGCCGCGGTCCGGACCCCGTACCCATAGCCGCCTACGCCCTGGACGCCTTCCGGGGGCTGGGTGAACGGATAATCGTGGTGAGGGGCTGGGAGACCGAGATAGACCGGGAGTTGCTCTCGCCCCTGGGCATAGCGCCGGAGGACCGCTCCTTCTTCACCCAGGAGGCCCCCTACGGCAAGCCCCTGGGGCACGGGGACGCCGTCTGGCAGTGCCGGGAGCTCTGGAAATCCCGGGAGTACGTCCTGGTGAATTTCGGGGGGGACGCCTGCAGTCCCTTCACGGCCCTCTGCGCCCTCGTCGTCCTGGACGCCCTCGCGTCCCGGGAGGAGCCCGTGGACATGATCCTCCCCGCAGCCCGGTTCGAGGAGCCCGCGTACCCCATCGTGCTGGACGGACTCGGTCTGCCTTCTTCCTTCGGGCACGCGAAGCTCTCGGGGCGGGCCTACCGCGGGGGCCCCGGCTGGGCGAACGTGGGGCTGCGGCTCTATCGGGCCGCCGAACTCCACGCCCTCTGCGAAAGGATGCGCGCGGACTTTTGGCGCGAGGGGGAGGGATACTCCATCCCGGGGAACGACCCCGGGGGCCGGGAGTTCGCACTGGACAACGTGGACGCCCTCCTGGCCTCCCGCCGCAGGGTGCGGATGCTCCCGATCGCCCTGCCCGAGGAGCTTTCCCCCGTGAAGACCCTGGGGGACATACCCCGCTTCGAGGCGGCCGCCGCCCGGGTGCGCCAGGACGCTCGGGAGATGCTGGGCGGCTTTTCTTGATTCCTCACGGATTGTCGGACAAAAGGGGCCGGGGCTCGGCGAAGATGTATCCCTGGCCGTAATCCACGCCCAGCTCCACGAGCTTGTTCCATATCTTGTCGGACTTGACGAACTCCCCGATGGTTTTGAGGCCCATGACGTGCCCCACGGAGTTGATGGAATCGACCATCGTGTAGCTCACCAGGCTTTCGTCTATGTTCTGGACAAAGGATCCGTCGATCTTGAGGTAGTCCACGGGAAGGTTCCTCAGGTATCCGAAGGAGGAGAACCCGGACCCGAAGTCGTCCAGCGCGAAGGTGAAGCCCTCCTCCTTGAGCCGGCTCATGAAGCGGGAGGCGTAGGAGAGGTTCTGGATGGCCGCCGTCTCGGTTATCTCGAAGCAGAAATTGGACGCGGCAAGGTCGTACTGTTTCAGGGTTTTCAGGATCTTGTCCGTCAGGGTCTCGTCCAGGAGGGAGGGGCCGGACAGGTTGATCGAGAAGATGCTCTCCGCAAGGGGATTCTTGCGCTCCCGGAGGGTGCGGAAGGCCCGCATGGTGTTCTCGACGACCCAATGGTCTATCTGGGGCATGAGGTTGTAGCGCTCCGCGGAGGGGATGAAGTCGTTGGGCCGGGCTATGCCCCCGTCCTCGTTCACCAGTCGTATCAGGATCTCTATCTTCTTGTCGTATCCCTTCACGGGATCCAGGGGGACTATGGGCTGGTAATAGAGCAGGAAGCGGTTCTCGTCGATCGCGCGGTTGATCTTGCCTATCCATTCCATCTCCCCGCGCCGCCTCTGGAAGACGCTGTCCCCGAGCTGGAATACGCTTATCTTGTTGCCCCCCGACTCCTTGGCCAGGTGGCAGGCGTCGTCGCCCGCGGCCAGAACCGCGTGGATGTCCCCGGAATCGCGGTTCAGGGGGACGATGCCGATGGACATGGTGATGGGGAAAATGCTGTTCTGCCACATGAACTTGCGGCTCGTGGCGGCTTCCTGGAGCCGCTTGGCCACGTTGGTCGCGTCCTGCACCTCGCAGTTCATCAGTATGATGGCGAACTCGTCCCCCCCGATGCGGGCGGACAAGTCGTTCCGCTGGATGTTCGCCTGGATATGGGAAGCGACTTGGCGCAGGAGTTCGTCCCCCGCGAGGGCCCCGCAGGTGTCGTTCACGACCTTGAACCGGTCCACGTCCAGCACCAACAGGCCGTGCGTCTGTTCCGTCTGCTGGGTGCTTTTCAGGACCTCCCCCAGCTTGAAGGAGAACTCCTCCCGGTTGGAAAGCCCGGTCAGGATGTCGTGGCTGGCCTGGTAGTTGATGGTCTCCGACATCCTCTTCATCTCGGTTATGTCCCGCAGGGCCAGGAGATACCCCTCCGTCGAGTTTTCCTTCTCGTGGATCCGGGTGATGGACCCGTCCACGATGATGGTCTGGTTCCGGGTGTTCTTGATGGATATGTCGCGGAAGAAGTACGGATGGGAGTCGACCAGGGGGAGCCCGCCGGCCAGGATGTCCTCCTGCTTCCTCGGGTCCTGAAGCGCGAGGATGCGCGTCAGGCTGGCCCCCTGGACCGAGTCCTCCTTGTGCCCCGTGATCTCTTCGGCCACGCTGTTCATGAACTGGATGTTCAGGTCCATGTCCGTGGCGACGATCCCGTCGTTGATGGAATGGAGGATGGCGGAGAAGAGGCGCTCCTGCTTCCGGAGCTTTTTCTCCATGGCGTTCTTGTACAGGGCGATGTCTATGGTGGTAAGGAGCTCGCGCTCCTTCAGGGGCTTCAGGATATAGCCGTAGGGCTCCACGGCCTTGGCCCGTTCCAGGGTCGTCTCGTCCGTGTAGGCCGTCAGGAAAATGACCGGAAGGCCCAGTTTGTTGCGGATGATCCCCGCCGCCTCGATGCCGTCCATGGCGCTGGGCAGATGGATGTCCATGAGGACTATGTCCGGCCCCGCCTTGCCGGCGAGCTCCACGGCCGCTTCCCCCTCGCTGGCCATTCCGACGACCGTGTACCCGAAGCGTTCCAGCCTTCGTTGGAGATCCAGGGCTATAATTTTTTCGTCTTCAACTATGAGGATCTTTTCTTTGTTCATCGCGTAGTTGAAGTATCGTCGGCCGAAATGCCAGGGTCAAGGGAAGGATGGAAAATGCGCGGGGCGGGAGCCGGCCCGTATCCCGGACGATACGGGGCTTTTTTTATCCCGGTTTATTTGTACTTGCGGGCGCCTCGGCTTATAGTTTCAGGGAGGCCGGCGCGGGCAACGCGCCGGCCTCCCGAGAGGAAGTTCCATGGGCCATGAAGCATCCGAGAAAAGCAAGATAACCATCCACCCCGGGGAGCGCAGGGTCACGTCGGAAAAAGTAATCCTTTCGACGCTCCTGGGCTCCTGCGTCTCCGCGTGCCTGTACGATCCCGTATCCTACGTCTGCGGCATGAACCACTTCCTCCTGGCCAATCGCCGCTACGCCCGCAACCTGCCCCTGAGCATCACGGAGGCGGGGCGGTACGGGATCAACGCCATGGAGCTTCTGATAAACGACATGATGAAAGCCGGGGCCGTCAAGTCGCGGCTCCGGGCCAAGGTATTCGGCGGTGGAAGCATCCTGGACACCCACCAGGACGCGAGCTTCCTCTGCGTGGGGGAGGTCAACCAGCGGTTCATCCGGGAATTCCTGCAGACAGAGAAGCT
>CAYTYG010000034.1:10522-15483 GCA_964441515.1 uncultured Treponema sp. | reverse complement strand
AAGGCGGCGGGCGAGTCCATGGAAAAGCCCGAGAAGTATTCGGTGAACAACATAACCGGGACCCTGAACATCCTGAACGCGGCCTGCGCCGCGGGAGTGAGGCGCGTCGTATTCTCCTCCTCCGCGGCGGTGTACGGGGAGCCGGAGTACGTGCCCCTGGACGAAAAACACCCGACCAGGCCGGAGAACTACTACGGCTTCACGAAGCTGGAGATAGAGCGCTTCCTTTCCTGGTACGACAGGCTGAAGGGACTGCGGTTCGCCGCCCTGCGGTACTTCAACGCCGCGGGCTACGACCCCGCGGGCCGCGTCCGGGGTCTGGAGCGGAATCCCGCCAACCTCATCCCGGTGATCATGGAGACGGCGGCGGGCATCCGGCCGGAGATGAAGATCTTCGGGGACGACTACCCCACGCCGGACGGCACGGGGGTGCGGGACTACGTCCACGTCTCCGACCTGGCGGACGCCCACGTCTCGGGCCTGGACTGGATAACCCGCAGCGACAAGAGCCTGACGGTGAACCTGGGCAGCGACGAGGGGCTCTCGGTCCTGGATATCCTGGAAACCGCACGCCGGGTGACCGGCAGGCCCATCCCCGCGAAGATCGTGGGAAGGCGGGCCGGGGACCCCGCCAAGCTGGTGGCGTCCTCCGCCCTGGCTCGGGAGGTCCTGGGTTGGGAGGCCCGCCGCTCCGACGTGGAAACCTTGGTTAAAACCACCTGGGCGGCGTACCAAAAGAGGTAGTTCGGGCTGGGACCGGCGCAACCGGGAGAAGTAAAAAGGGGCCGCGCCTCGGCGCGGCCCCTTTCCCTTTTTAGGTTTTTATCCCAAGTTCCTGTCCGCCGTCAGTCCACGTCCTCGTTCAGAACCATCTCCATGTCCAGGCCGGTCAGATGGGTTGTCTCCACGACCACGTCGTTCTCGTATGCGGCGTAATAGTCGATGTACTCGAAGTCGCTCGGGTCCACCAGGATGGCGTAGAGCTCGTAGGTTCCCGCGGAAACCCCGCGGAGTGTGTAGGAATAGGGCAAGGTACAGGAATCGATAATTGTCATGGCCGCCGGGTTGGCCAGTTCTTCGACGGAGCCCGGCGGCAGGAGGTAAACGATCAAGGAATACCCCGCGGGAATAGTCTCCTCCGTGGAGATAGTTCCCGAAAGGGAAGCCCCAGCCCCGGTTCCTGCCTGGTAGTAGATGTTCCGGAAATGCCCGCCCCGGTCGGAGCCCCATTTGGCTTCCGCGTAGAGGGCTTTGTCCCCCCGGGTGTCATCGGAATCCTCTATACTATCAACCAATACGCTCCATTCTCCACGGTTGTTCGTCGGGGTGCCGTCGTAGATTATGTTATCCTGCGATTCCGGCGAGGAGCCGAAGGTCAAGCTTATCTTGGTCGGGGCTTCATCCCCGTAGTAATAGCCGCTGACCGTGAATGACGAAGTAGGAATCGTTGCACCGTCCGAAGCCGGGTTATTGATTACAATCCCCTTTTTGTAAAGGTCTACGTTGTATTCTTGGCTGGTAGTGGTATCTTCCGCCGTAACTGTTATCGTTATGGTGTTCGATCCCGGAACGAGGCCCATGTGTCCGTATACCTGGACCGCGGCGCCGGGAGAAGCCGTATAGGAGACGCGTACGTTCGTCGTTGCAGCCGGAAGTACTTCGTCCAGTTCATACTCGAAGTCGTCGTGGTCGAATCCACTCACCGGTTCATCGTCGATGCTGAGGGATGTCAGCTCAGCGTCGTGGGAAGGGTCATCCGAAGCCCTGTTCACGGTAATCGTGTAGGTCTTTCTCGCCCCGTTTTCCGCGGTAACCGCCACCGTCTTGGTGTTCTCTCCCACAACCAGGGAGGGACCGCCGTTGACCTGCGCGACCGCCCTGCTGTCGCGGGGGGTTGCGGTAATTGTGACGGTATCAACCTCGTTCAAGACATTTATCGAATACTCGTAGTCCTTCCGGTTGAAATTGGTCAGGCGCTCGCTGCCGCCCGCTTGTACGGACAGGGAGGCGAGGGTGGCGATGCCGCTCCGGTCGTCCCCGCCGCCGCCGCCGCCGCCCCCGGCGCACCCCGACAGGACGAGCAGAGTTATCAAGGAGGCGCCCAGAAGGCGCCGCAGTTGAATCCGATTCATTATCCCCTCCTCATTTTGAAAAAGGACTTTGTCATCTATGAGAACATAACGCCGAAATTTAGTAAATAATGATATTTTTGTAATTTTTTACGCTTTCCCGCCTCGGCCTACTGTGCTTTCTGTAGGCCGTTCTCCCTGGATCCGGCCGCGGCGCGGCCTCACTCCCCCTCGGGCTCCGGCGCGCCGCGTTCCCGCCCCGATTCCCTTCCCTCTCCCCGCGCCGGGGGAACGTATTCCGCATCCAGCTTCCGGAGTCCCCTGCGGGATAGGGGCAGGGCCGCGGCGAAGGCGGCCGCCTCCGCCGCGGGCACGGAAAGCCAGAGTCCCATGGGACCGATCAGCCGGGGCAGCGCCAGCAGGAACGCCACGGGAAGCGCGACCCCCCGCAGCAGGGCCAAGCCGGCGGAGCCCGCGGCGTCCTGCAGGGAGGTGAGGAAGGCGGAGGCGATATAGTTGTAGCCGTTCAGGAGGAAGGCCAGTGCGTAGACGGAGAATCCCGCGCCTGCCAGGGCCGCCACCTCCGGATCGTTCCGGGTCCAGACCAAGGCCAGGACGGTGCCCCCGAAGAGGGCGGCCCCGAAGAACCCCGCCCCCAGGAGGGCCGCCGCGGCTATCGCTGTCCTGCGAGCGGCTCTGGCCCCCGCGGAATCCCCCGCCCCCCAGCTTAATCCCACCACGGGGGCCAGTCCTATGGCGCATCCGGACACAACCATCGACTCCAGGAACGACAGGTACCCTACGACCGTGAGGGCCGCCACGCCGGGCGTTCCGTAGAGGGCCAGGGCCGCGCGGTTGAAGGCCCAGCTGAAGATCATCACCGAGAGCTGGCCCACGAATTCCGAGGAGCCGTTCGCCAGGATCCCGGACAACTCCCCGGGCCGGAAGGAGGGGCGGGCGAATCCGAGCCGCGCCCCTCCCCGCAGGCACGAGCCGAGCGAGAGGGCGCACTGCAGGGCGCAGGCGATCACGGTCGCCCAGGCCGCCCCGGACACGCCCAGTCCGAGGCGGGCCAGGAAGAACCAATCCAGGGCCACGTTTGCGGCGTTCGCCGCGAGCCCGTTCCTCAAGGCGACCATCGGTTCCCCGGCGCCCCGCAGGAACACGGACAGGCCTATGGATGCCATGCTGAAGGGGTAGGCCAGGCACATTACGGATAGATACCGCCCCGTGTACGGCGCCATGTCCCCCCGGGCGCCCAGAAACGCCGTCAGGGGCCTGCGGGCTAGGAATACTGCGGCCGCTGAAATCGCGGCCGCGGCGAAAAGCGCCGCCAGGCTCGCGGTCCGGATGCGCGCGGCCTCGCCGGGCCTGCCCGCCCCCAGAAGGGGGGAGACGGCGCTGGAGCCGCCCACGGCTATCATGATGGCCACGGCCATGAAGGCGTAGAGCACGGGCACCGTAAGGTTCACGCCCGCCAGGGCCGCGCTCCCGGCGCAGCGGCCTATGAAAAGGCCGTCCACGATGACCACGCTCGAGGTCAGGAGCATGCCGACCGTGGCCGGGATCATGTTCGCGAAGAAACGGGCCGCGGGCGGCATCGATCCGTCGTTGGTATTCACGTTCTCGGTTCTCCCTTCGTGTCCCCGGGGGGCACGGACAGGAGGGTACCGGCGGCCCCGCCGGGCCGCTTCTGAATTCGTGCCTTCTTTAATTCTTCCCGGCCGCTTCCCCTCGGTCCAGGCGCAGGGGCGCGTAGACGGACAGATCCAGGACGCCGTCCTTCCCCGGGCCCCGGTAGAGCTCGAGGCAGGAGCCCCGGGGCGACAGGCGGAGCCCCCGCGCCGGCATGGCCGCCCCCAGAAGGTCATTGAAGGCTATCCGTATCTCCTCGGCCCTGCACCTCCGGTCCATGCGGGCGTAGAGGCCGCCTTCGATCGCCAGGAAGCGCCGACCCCGCCCGCGGGCCACCTCCACGCAGAGGTCGTAGGAGAAACGGTCCTCCCGGGCCGTCATGGGGTCCTCCCAGGAGATGCCCAGGACTCGACGGGGGCGGGCAAGCGGGCCGTTTCTCGCCTCGTCCTCGGCGACCGCGGCCTCCGCCTCGGGGCAGAAACCATCCCACTCCCGGGCCAGACGGTCGAAGGGGCCGCGGAAGCGCCTGCGGTACATAGTGAAGGGCTCCAGGCGCTCCAGGACCACGGAGCGCCCCAGCCTCTCCGCTTCGAACTTCCGCCGGCCTCCGCGGAAGTCGGCTATACGCTCCAGGACGGCGGAAAACTCCCGCTCCGCGGGGGACGAGCCCGGGAAGGAGGGCGTTTTCCTCCATTCCGAGGGGGAGAGCCCGTACGCGGACTTGAACGCGACGGCGAAGTTGGAGGACGAATACCCCGACTCCGCGGCGATCTCCGTGACGCTGGCGCCGTGGTCCTTCAGGAGGAGCGAGGCGGCCCGCCCCAGGCGGACCCGCTTCTCGAATTCGTAGATGCTCTCCCCCACTACGGAACGGAAGAGACGGTTCAGGTAGAAAGGGGAAAAAGCGCATCGATCCGCTATCTCCGGAATTGAAATCCTTCTATCCGGATTGCGAAAGATGTACTGGGCTATCTCTTCCGCGATCTCCCAATGGTCCGGGCTTCCGCTCATTGCGGGTAGGATACCATACCCGGAGCCCTAGGGCTCCGGACTTCCGGAAGATTCGGGAACCTTCATCGGGCGCGCCGCGCGGGCGGGGCTTTTCCTGCGGTTTCATGTAAAATCTTGGCTTATTCTACAAAATTCGCGCGGGAAACGCGATCGATCCCTTGTCCCTGTCCTTAAACAGCGATACATTTTCCTCGTCCGGATGTCATCCGGACCGCGGGTTCTTCCCGCGGCCGTGTCGCGCGATCG
>CAYTYG010000034.1:5193-10512 GCA_964441515.1 uncultured Treponema sp. | reverse complement strand
AAAGGACGGATTCGCGCAGCCGGCGCTAAGCGGCCGGGGGCGATTTCGGTCTGTGTGGGAGTAATAGAATGTTGTTTTCCAGCCAACGCCCCGTCCGGGGCGCTTCGGGGAGAGGAGCCGCGGCCGCGCTCCTCCTTTTTCTCCTGGTTCCTTCCATTCATGCCATGGGCGCCCGGGAATCCGACGCTCAAAAACCATCCTCCCGGGAAGCCCGGGACTACGCGCGGGGCCCCTACGGGACCGCGGAAGCCCCCACGGGTTCCTGGTCCCTCACCCTGCCGGACAGGGCCGAGTCCGCGCCGGCGGAGGCCGAATCCCAAGAGCCCGCCCCGTCGGAGCGGCCCGTCGTCCGCCTGACCGTGGACGAGGCCGTGAACCTGGCCCGGGAGGGCAACCTTGGGCTGGCGGGCCCCCGTATCGAGGCGGCCGGGAAAAAGCGCGCCTCGGACCTGGCCTGGAACAACTTCCTTCCGACCGTGGACGCGTCCGGGACCCTGGCCCGGTGGAACAAGGAGCAGAGCACTTACGTTCTCCTGCCCGGACCGAGCCTGGCGTCGGTGACCCTTCCCGACTGGTCCCTTTCCTCGAGTCTCTCCGTACAGCTGGCCCTCAACATGGCCCTGTTCGAGGGCGTCAAGGCTCTCCGGGCGGATTACGAGTCGGGGCTCATCTCCTACGCCCAGGCGGAAGCCCGGCTGGAGAGGGACGTCCGCAAGAGCTTCTTCGGCCTCCTCCTGGCCCAGGCGAACATCCGCCTCATGGAGGAGCAGATCGACGCCGCCCGAAGGCGCTACGAGCAGACCCAGGCCAACTACCTGGCCGGGGGAACCTCCGAGCTCAACGCCCTCCAGGCGCGGGTCGCCTGGGAAAACCTGAAACCGGCCCTCACGGAGATACGCATCGGCTACGAGGCGGCCCGGGACGCCTTCGCCATGACCCTGGGCCTGCCCCGGGGAACCGTCGTGGAGACCTCCGGGGAGATACGCCCGGTATCCGCGGAGCTGGACTCCCGAAAGCTCGTGGAAACGGGACTCTCCTCCCGGCTGGACGTGCAGTCCCTGATCAAGACGCTGGAAACCCTGGAGATACAGGAAACGGCCCTGAAGTACCAACTCTGGACCCCGAACCTCATCCTGGGCTGGAACGCGGACCCGACTTTTCAAGGCGATCCCTGGAAGGACGATCTCTTCGGGAAGGACATGTGGTCCCAGAGTTCGGGGATGTTCCGGCTGACCCTCTCCCTGCGGCTGAACGGGTTTTTCCCCTTCTCCCAGGAGGCGCAGCAGCTTAAGAGCCTGCAGGACCAGAAGGAAATCCTGCGGGCCTCCCTGGCCATGGCCCTGCGGGGGGCGGAGACGGAGATCGATTCCCTGGTGCGGCAGCTGGACAAGTCCAGGGACAGCCGCGCCGCCCTGACCCTCAACGTCGAGCTGGCCGACCGGGCGTACCGCCTCTCCGAGCAGGCGTACCGCGCCGGGGCCGCCGACCTCTTGGATGTCCAGAACGCGGAACTGGAGCTGCGCAAGGCGCGCCTGGAACTGCTGAAAGAGGACTATACCTACGTGACCAGCCTCCTTGACCTGGAGTACGCGGTCGGCGCCCGGTTCGGAACCCTGGGCGGGAGTAAATAGATGAAGGACACGAAAAAAGAGAAGAAGACTTCGGCTCTCGGCCGGATTCTGATTTGGGCGCTCGTGCTGGCCGTCCTGGGCGCGGGCCCCGCCCTGCTTCTGACCGCCTGCTCCAAGAAGGCGGACAAGGACGCGGCGCAGGAGGAGGAAAAGGCGGTCTTCGCCGTGGAGACCATACCTGCGGTTCGCGGCCAGGTTCGGGACTATATCAAGCTTTCCGGCGACGTGGTGGCCGCCTCCACCGTGGACGCCTATTCCGACGTGGCCGGCAAGGTGACCCGGCACTTCGTGTCCGTGGGCCAGAGGGTGGCCAAGGACCAGGCCCTGATCGAGGTGGATCCCTCCCGCCCCGGCATGAGCTACCGGCCGGGCGTGGTGAAGGCCCCCATAGCCGGCACCGTCACGTCCCTGCCCATGGAGGTTGGCTCCACCATCGCCCCGTCGGTGCCCGCCGCCCGGATCGCGGTGACCGACAGCCTGGAGCTCCGGACCTACGTGGCCGAGCGCTTCGTCTCCAAGATACGCCCGGGGCTCGCCGCGGAAGCCGAGCTCACGGCCTGGCCCGGCGAGACCTTCCGGGCCGTGGTCCGCGAGGTTTCCCCGGTCCTGGATCCGACCTCCCGCACCCTGGAGCTTCGAATGAACTTCCGGAACCCGGACGCCCGGCTCAAGGCCGGGATGTACGCCACCGTCAAGGTGATCACCGAGGACAAGCCCTCGGTGGTCAAGGTGCCCGCGGAAGTCCTGGTCCGGCGCTTCGGGGAGACCTACGCCTTCGTCGTGGAAAAGGATCCCTCGAAGGAGGGGGCCTTCCTGGCGAGGCGGCGGACCGTGACCCCGGGCATCCTCATCGACGACGTGCTCGAGATCCGGGAGGGGCTGGCCGCCGACGAGGAAGTGGTCGTACGGGGACAGACCCTACTGGACGACGGGAGCGCCATAAACGTCGTGACCCGGCGAACCCCCGTCCCGGCGTCGGCCGAATAGGAGGGCGCCATGAGCCTTACCCAAACGGTGGTCCGCCGCCCGACCACGATTTTCGTCGTCTTCGCGCTCCTGGTGGCCCTGGGATTCTTTTCCACCGTGAACCTCTCCGTGGACCTCTATCCCGAGATCGAGCCTCCTTATATAGCGGTTTTCACGACCTATACCGGCGCGGGCCCCGAGGAGGTGGAGAAGACCGTGACCCGGCCGCTGGAGGGGGTGCTCTCCAACACGTCGGGCATCAAGAAGATCAATTCCATGTCCTCCGCGGGCTCCAGCGTGCTGTTCATCGAGTTCACCTACGGGACGGACATGGCGGAGGCCGCCAACGGCCTCCGGGACAATATGGAGATGGTGAAGAATTACCTGCCGGAAGAGGCGGAGAATCCCATCATCTTCAAGATGGACCCGGCCATGATACCGATCATGGGCCTTATGGTCACGGGAAACCGGGGCTCCGAGGAGCTGCGGGAGATCGCGGAAAACACCATACAGCCCCGCCTGGAGCAGGTGCCCGGCGTCTCCCTGGCTTCGGTTTCCGGGGGGCGCGAGAGGGTTGTGCGCGTCGAGATACCCCTGGAGCGCCTGGAGGCCTACGGGGTCACCATAAACCAGATCGTCACCATGCTGGCCAGCCAGAACGTCCAAGTGGCCGCGGGATCCATCGTGGACAGCAACCTGGACTACCTGTTGACCGCCCCCGGGGAGTACGAGACCATCGAGGAGATCGGCGAAGCGGTAATCGCGTACAAGGGCGGCGGCGTGGGAGCCAACGGCATCCTGGAGCCCACCAAGTCCGTCCGCCTGCGGGACATGGCCAACGTCTTCCTGGGGTACAAGGACGAGAGCAGCCTGGTCTTCGTGAACGGGGAGCCCGCCGTGCAGATCACGGTGCAGAAGCAGAGCGGGAAGAACTCCGTGCAGACCGCCGCGGCGGTGCGCAAACGCCTGGAGCGCATGGCCGGGGAGCTGCCTCCCGGGGTGTTCGTGACCGAACTCTACAACACGACGGACATCATCGAGAACTCCATCCGGAACGTGGCCAACTCGGCGCGGGACGGCGCCCTCTTGGCGGTGCTCATCCTCTTCATCTTCCTTCGTTCCTGGAAGCCCACCCTAGTGATCGGGATAACCATACCCATCTCCCTCCTGTTCACCCTGATGCTCATGTACTTCGCGGGGCTGACCCTCAACATCATGACCCTGGCGGGCCTGGCTCTGGGGGTGGGAATGCTGGTGGACAACTCCATCGTGATCCTGGAGAACATCTACCGGTATCGGGAAAAGGGCTCCAAGTTGAGGGTCTCGGCCATACTGGGGACCCAGGAGATGGTGACGGCCATCATGGCCTCCACCCTGACCACGATCTGCGTCTTCGCGCCCCTGATCATGTTCGGGAAGCAGCTGGACATAGTCGGAGAGCTTTTCTCCGGGCTGGCTTTCACGGTGGTCATCTCCCTTACGACCAGCATAGCGGTCGCCGTTCTCCTCGTACCCGTCCTGTCGAGCCACTATCTGCCCCTGGTTACCCGGAAGCAGAAGCCTCTGAAGAACAATCTTTTCCGCGCCGTCGACGAGAGAATGGGCGTCTTCTTCAATTGGCTGGACGAGGAATACCGCAAGGCCGTGGGGTTCGTCCTCCGGCACAAATGGCAGACCCTCCTGATCATCTTCGCCGTATTCGTCGGCACCATGGCCATGGCGCCCCGCATCGGTTTCGTTTTCATGCCCCAGATGGACCAGGATGCCGTGGTGGTCAACCTGAGCATGCCCATGGGCACCCGCCTTTCGGAGACGGAGGCCGTACTCAAGCGGGTCGAGTCCCTCGTCGAGCGGGAGATCCGGGGCTACGATAAAGTCGTGATGCAGGCCGGCAACCAGTCCTTCTTCGGCTTCGGCGCGGGATCCAAGCACGAGGGATCGCTCCGTATCATGCTGCCGCCCTTCAAGGACCGCATCGACGACTCCAACGCGATCAAGGATAAGCTCCGGGCGCACTTCAACGATTTTCCCGGGGCCGTTTTTTCCTTCGAGACCGACTCCGGGGGCATGGGAACCGGAAGCCCCATCGACGTCCTAATAAAGACCGAGGACCTGGACCTGGGCAAGCGCAACGCCGAGGCCATCCAGGAGCTGATCAAGCGGGAGATACCCGAGATCACGGAGCCCACCGTGGACCTCAAGGACGGGCTTCCCCAGGTGGAGCTTCGGATAGACCGCCAGAGGGCCTATTCCCTGGGGCTCAACATCTATTCCATCGCGAACGAGATCAAGGCCTCGGTGGACGGGGTTACGGCCACCAAGTACCGATCCGGCGGCTCGGAATACGACATCCTGGTGATCCTGCCGGAGAAGGACCGTACGGAGATACCCTCCCTGGACCGCCTATTCGTGATGAGCCCCGCGGGTATGAAAGTGTCCCTGGCGTCCTTCGCGACCTACGAGAAGTCCACCGGCCCCATTACGATAAACCGGGAGGACCAGGGTAGGCTGGTGCACGTCACCGCCGGGATAAAGCCCGGCGTGCCCCTGGACGTGGTGGAGCGGCAGCTCCGGCAGGCCATAGCCCGGGAGATACCCGCGGACGATGCGGTGCTCATCGAGTTCGGCGGGGACTACAAGCAGTTCCTGGAGTACGGGGGCACCTTCGCCCTTATCGTCCTGGTGGCCGTGCTGCTCGTGTTCGGAGTAATGGCCAGCCAGT
>CAYTYG010000034.1:4065-5183 GCA_964441515.1 uncultured Treponema sp. | reverse complement strand
TTCGAGTCCTTCCTGGACCCCTTCATCATCATCTTCACGATTCCCCTTTCCTTCACCGGGGTCGTCTGGATCTATGCGCTCACGGGAGACATCTTCAACATCCTGACGGCCGTGGGGCTCCTCGTGCTGGTGGGAGTTATCGTGAACAACGGCATCGTCCTCGTGGACTACACCAATCTCCTCCGGAAGCGGGGGCTCCGCCTGAACGAGGCCATCATCATGGCGGCCGGGAACCGGCTCCGGCCCATCCTTATGACCACCCTGACCACCGTGCTTGCCCTCCTGCCCATGGCTTTCTACCCGGGCGAGGGTACGGAACTCGTGGCGCCCATCGGGAAGACGGTGCTGGGAGGCCTTACCTTCGGCACCCTGATGACCCTGTTTCTGATGCCCGCGATCTACGGGGTGTTCAACCGGGGGAGCGAGGCCCGCGCCTTGAAGCGCGAGGAGCGCATCAACCGCATCGGCGCGGGGCTCGGCCGCAGAAAGAAGGCCGGTATCCCGGCCCCGGTGTCCCCGAAATCCGGATCCGGCGAGGCCGATGGGCCGTCCCCACGGGACAAGGGAGGGAAAGCGTGAAACGCGTCGAGATCGTGGCGAACCGCTCCGTTCAGGAGGACCTGATGGACGCCCTGGCCGAGGCGGGGGTCGCCCGAAACCATACCCTGATCCCGGTGGCCCACGGGACGGGCCGGCAGGGCACCCGCAACGGGGAGTCCGCTTGGCCCGAGGAAAACTTCATCCTGTTCACCTACTGCGACGAGGAGGAAGCCCGCACCATTGCCGGGGTGGTGGCGGGGATCAAGGCGGCCTTCCCGGACGAGGGCGTCAAGTGCTTCGAATTGGGCTGAGCTCGAGGCCGGCATACGCCGTCCCCGGGGACCCGAAGTTTCGCTTCGGCGATTGAATAGAGTTGTCCGACGCCGACGAACCCGCGACACGTATGTCGCGGGTTCGTTTTTTTTGGGGGATTGGTCTTTGGGCAGCGAAGCCGGGCTTCCTTGCCCAAAGACCGGAAACCGCCGCTCTCAGGCTATGCCCAGCAGCGACGCCAGGTCCGCCTTGGCCCGGTCCAGGGCATCCTGGTCGGGGAAGAGGCGTCCCGCCTTCTCCGCGAA
>CAYTYG010000034.1:0-4055 GCA_964441515.1 uncultured Treponema sp. | reverse complement strand
TACTGGGTTTTCATGTGTCCGACATTCTGCTGGTACACCTTCACGAACTCGGGGTCCGAGAGGGGGTCGATCCGAACGGACTGACCCGTACGGGCTGCGTATTCCTGCTCTTTCCGCTGGAGTTTCGGCGCGTACTGCTTCCGGAGGGCGGCGTCCAGGTTGGCCGCGTCCTCCAGGTAGCGATTCAGGAAATCCCCCAGCTGGCGCATCAGGTCCAGGACGCGCCGTTCTGAGGACGGAGCCAGGGCCGCGAAGCCCCTGCCTAGGACTTCCATGGTTTCGGGGGGGGTGCCGTTTTTTGTGGTCGGAAGCTGGAGCCGGGAGGCCAGGACGCCGTAGACCGCGGCCCGGAAAGCGCCCTGCTTTTCCTTGGGCAGGGATTTGATCCGGGCTGCTATATCCATGGAAGCCGGATCGTTCAGGTACTCTCCCGCGAGCTTCTGCCCCTCCTGGCGGAGCTCATAGGCCTCCAGGGCGGCGGGGTCCGCTTTCAGGTTTTGGGTCTTCTCCATCGCCAGTTCCAGAGCGCTCTTGATCAATGCCATGTGCCTGACTCCTTACTCTGTTTCGCCGGTTCCGGGGCCGTTCTCCGGGGCGCTTGGGGACGGATCGGCCGAGGGCGGTTTCCTCATGGAGGCCACGAACATTACCCCCTTCTCGAAGATCGAGAGGAAAACCACGGCGCCCGCGGCGTACTCCAGGCCTTTCCAAACCAGCGCCGCCGTCCCGCCGACGGCCGCCCTCAGCACCTCTATGGTGTAGAGAGCCATGGTGGCCCCTATCGCGGCCTTCCCCATGAAGGTCGACTGGGTGTTGATCCGCCGCCCGGTAGCCAGGAGAACGGCCATGGCGGCCCCCTGGGAAAAGAGCCGGAAGACCGCGAGCCCGAAGAACCAGCCGGGTATGAGTTGATAATAATAAAAAACGATGGAAAGGACGATGAGGAGGCTGTAGTCGCTTATGGAATCCAGCATTCGCCCCATGAAGGTGACCTGCCCGGAGACCCTGGAGATCCATCCATCCGCGAAGTCCGTGACGAAGACGATCCCCACGAGGACCAGGAGAGGGGTCTGAATCTTGTATTCCTTCGAGGCCACGATCAGGATGAGCAGGGTGGGAAGGGTGGAGAGCCGCACCAGGGTGATCTCGTTGGCCAGGTTCACCCGCGCCAGCTTCCTTCCCCCCTTCACCAGCGCGAATTCCTTCCGGAAGGCCAGGAGCAGGACCAGGATTGCGAGGTGGAAGACCGCGGTGGTGAACAGGAAGAGCTTCACGTACCCGAAGGTGAATCGGTAAGCCCGGGTGAAGCACAGGAACAGGACGACCTGCAGCGCGAAGAAAGCCGTCACGCTGAGGTAGATGCTACGGGAGAGCCGGGCCTTGTCGTCCATGTTCCATTCCCCTCCTGGGGCCGCAGGATCCAAGCTTCCGCGGCTCACGCCTTCCGCCGCGGCCGGAGCTCCAGGGCGTAATCCACCGTGGTCCAGACGGCGGTGGCCGCGGTGAGCCATGCAAGCGCCGTCTGCAGGAAAACGAAGGCGGGGACGGCCGGACCCAGGGCCGGGACGGCCCGTACGGTTACGAGGGCCAGGACGGAACCGCAGGCCACCGCGTAGATCACCGCCTTGATCTTGCCGCTCGGCTTCGCGGACATTACGATGCCCTTCCGCAGGGCCAGGAGCCGGATGAAGGAAACCGTGATGTCCCGGTACAGGACCAGGAGGAAGATCCAGGCGGGGAAAAAGCCTTTCACCATGAACGCGAAGAAGCAGGTAAGGCGCGTGAAGGAATCCGCGAAGGGATCGTAGAATTTTCCGAAATCCGTCACGGTTCCCATCTTCCGGGCTATCTTTCCGTCCAGGAGATCCGTTATCTCCATGACGAAGAAAACCCCCCAAAAAAGAAGGGAACCCCCCAAGGGAGCTTCCCCGTTTTTCGCCATCGTGGTAAAAAGCAGGAAGAATATGGGTGCTAGTCCTATCCGGACGGATGTTACGATGCTTGGCAATGTCATGATGGGATGATACCCAGGAGGGCTTTACGGTGTCAATGAAGGATGCTGCGCGGAAACCCCGTCGGATGGACGAACTCGAAGCCGTACAAGCCTCGGTCGTGAGGTTCGTGCTCTTCGATATCGACGACACGATAACCGAGGACGGCCGACTCCCGGAGGAGTCCTACACGGCGATCTGGCGCCTTGGGAAGGCGGGGCTCGCCGCGATTCCCGTAACCGGGAGGCCCGCCGGCTGGTGCGACCTGATCGCGCGCCAATGGCCCGTGGACGCCGTCGTGGGGGAGAACGGGGCCTTCGCCTTCTACATGGAGGGGGGCAAGCTTCGGAGCCTGTTCCACCCGGAAGCCGCGAATCCCGAATCCTGCCGGAAGAGGCTCGAAGTTGTGCGGGAACGAGTCCTGGCCGAGGTCCCGGGTTCCCGGGTGGCCAAGGACCAGTTCTCCCGACTTTTCGATCTGGCCGTGGACTTCGCGGAGGAGGAACCGGTCCTGCCCCTGGAGGCGGCGGTGCGGATGCGGGACGTCTGCGAGTCCATGGGAGCTCGGGCTAAGATATCCTCCATCCATGTGAACGCATGGTTCGGGGACTACGACAAGCTCTCCATGGCCGAGCTCTACCTGTCCCGGCGCCACGGCTATGACCCGGAGCGGGACAGGGGCTCCGTGGTTTTCTTCGGAGACTCGCCGAACGACGAACCCATGTTCCGCCGCTTTCCCCTGGGGATAGGCGTTGCCAATATCCGGGAATTCCTGTCCTTGATGGAGACTCCGCCCGCGTATGTCACGGAAGCCTCCCATGGACGCGGTTTCGCGGAGGGGGTGGATAGACTGATCCGGCTGAGGGCCGTTCCCGCTCCCGGACGGGATTGACTTGCCGCCGGACCTCTATATAGTAGAAGTAAGACCGAGGAGACGGGGCCTTGAATGAAGAGCGCCATCAAGATCGCCCTGATCTACGCAGCCTTCGCTTCCTTGTGGATCATCCTGTCCGACCGCGCCATCGCCCTGTTCGCGGAAAACGTCGAGCTCTTGACCTTCCTGTCTAGCGTGAAGGGGCTTTTCTATGTCAGCCTGACGAGCTTCCTGCTTTTCCTGCTGATCCGGAGGGAAGTGTTCCGCAGAAACGCCGTCATCTCGGACCTGAACCGGCTCCTGGAGGTCAAGGAGGAGCTGATCCGGGAGCTGCACCACCGGGTCTGGAACAACATCCAGGTGATCATAGGCGTGCTGGGGTTGGAGACGGGGGACAAGGATTTTTCCGCCGGGGCCAAGGACCGAATCGTGAACAGGCTCCTTTCCATGCGCTCGGTTTTCGACGTGGTCTACAACTACGGGGACATGAAGGAGCTTTCGCTGGGGAACGTGCTCGCGGAATACGAGCGCGCGGAATCCCGAAATATCCGGATAGAACAACCGGGGGCCTCGATTTTCCTTCCCGTCGAAACCCTAGTGACCCTGCTCCTGGTCCTGGACGTTATCCTGGAGAGCGTCCAGGACTCCGGATACTGCGATACGGTCGCGCTATCGGCCCCGGAGCCGGGCGTACTGGACCTGAGGTTGGGCGGTTGCACAGACGATCTTTCGACCCTGCTGGGCGCCAACGAGTCCTTCGTGCGGGTGTATCTGGCGTCCCTGAAGGGCGGGGTGGAGCTGATCCCCGGCGACCCGGCGATGGTGCGGATAACGTATCGGTGACGCCGTGTTCGGCGGCTCGATATGTCCGTGGCCCACAGCCGGTCCGCCCCCGCAGCCCGCGCGGCGGGAGGTCTATCCCGTACAACCCCAAGCGACCGTTCCGCCCCTATCACTGTTTATTTGTGGTCCTGGATGCCTTGCGGAAAAAGTGAAAGCATTTGGGTTTTCACAGGTTTTCCCGTTGACACTTTTAGGTCCTTCCTGTATTGTGCCTCTCGCGCCGCGGTTCCCCGGGACTGCGGCGTATATTTCGCCCGGAAAAAGCCGCAGGCACTAGACACGCGGGGATGGAAAAAAGTATTCTGATAGAGCGCCCAAACGGGGAAAGCCGCAGTCTTGGGCGTCGG
>CAYTYG010000033.1:10845-15545 GCA_964441515.1 uncultured Treponema sp. | reverse complement strand
CCTACAGGCTCAGCCCGTCAAGTTACAGTGTCAACGCGGTGTAATTGACGCTTACTTTTGTTCGCTTGTTCAAGAAGGTCTATACTTTTCCAACCTCGCTTGGATACTGTCCAAACCTGCTTCGGTAAATCTGGGCAAAATGGCTTTGGCTTTTAAACCCAACCGCGTAGGACGCCTCTTTGACGGAGGCGTCTCCGGTTGAAAGGAGTTCCTTCGCCATATCCAACCGCCTCTGTATAATGTATGCGTGTATTGGAACTCCGGTAAACGTTTTAAAGTCCCGCTTTAGCTTGGAAACGCTCACTCCCAGTTCTCGGGCTAGATTCTGCATGCTTGGCGGATGCGCTGCTTCGCCATTCAGGAATTCACGTGCATTTTCCATTCGTTTCCTGTCCCGGGGGCGCAGGGGCGTTTTTTTCCCGCTGTCGGGATTCTCCAAACTGGACAGAACCATCCCAGCGATCTCAAGTCCCAATCCTTCCAGGTACAGGCGTTGGGGCGCTCCGCGGTATGGGCATGTAAACACCTTTAAGAAAAGCCCCTGCAGTTCCGGATGGAAGGGCAAGTTTTCGAAAAGCGGTTCCGACGAATCGCAGCTCCGAAGAAAGGCAAAGCGCTCCGGAATGGACGCCGCGCCTTCGTCCTCCCATGCGTTTACCATGCGGTTCAGGCTGATCAATAACGCGGCGGCTCTGTAAGGCTTGGAGGGTATGTCGTTGTAAAAAAGTTCGCTCCCCGGGGACGCGATGCTGAGCTGGGGCGCGGTTACAGCCAGCTCCCGGTCGTCGCCCACGATGCCCATGGTTGTCGGAGCGGTTTCCAGGGCCGAAAGGATCCTGACGATAGGTCCTTCGGTTCTCACGTTGACGGTTATTTTTTCCGGAAGATCGTCGCCCTCCGGGCGATGGGTTGTTATGGTAAACCCCATCTCCGGACCCAGCTTCAGGGTTTCGACATGACCCTTGCCAAACATGGACGGAATGGGTTCAAAGGTTGCGGTATCGTCATGGCCCAACAACCGTATCGGAGATTGTTCAACCGGCAGGTTTGCATCAGGAAAATTAAACGATGTCGCAAGGGCCATGTATGCTACCTTCTAAGGACATTATAGCACTACAGACTTGGTATGGGCGAACCGGAATGCCGCCTCAAGTTTTTTACTACATTCCGCCTATACTCACTTTTTCTGAAACTTCTGGATTCTTGTCCTTCCGCCGCTGCTGGAATATTGGTAGTCGGCAACGTATACGTACCCGTTCGGGCTTGCGGATATGCTTACCGCGCTGGAAAACTGTCCGTTCCCCGTACCCTGCGAACCAAAACTCCCAATGCGGTCGCCGTTCGTGGCATAGACAAGCACTCGACAGTACGTAGTATCCAGGACGAATACATTGTCGTCCCCGTCTACGGCCACTCCATAGGGACCGCATGTATTTAAATCCCAGGAGGCGATATAACCCAGGGTGGAACTCAGATTGTACACTTTTTCATGTTCGTGGTCCGCGATGTATGCGCTGCCGGAAGAGTCCAGGGCTATGCCCTGGGGATCCGCATTCCCGGGTAAAGGATACGAGTAATCCGGGGCGACTTCACCGGCATCGCGAAGGTCTACGGTCCAGTTCAGGCTTCCGTCGCGCCGTGTCGTGTAGACGCCATCGGAATTCACCGCCGCATCCAGGGGAAACTGGGTGCCATAGGTGATGATTTTCTGTGAAGACGATTCCGGATTTGACGGGTTCATGGACCAGACGGAATTTCCGGAATGGTCTACCACATAGAGCAATCCGTTATAAAAGCAAACTCCCACAACCTGGGAAGGTATTTTGCTGTGTGTTGTTATGTTGGAGATCACCTCGGTGCCCAGGACGCCTGCCGACGTATACCAGTAAATGCGGTCGGCGCTGGCGATGTTGTCCACGGAGACGAAGACATAGCTATCCGTAGCCGACAGCTCCGCCGTGGATACGCCGTTCGTGTCCGGAATATACCAACCCGTTACGTATTCGTACAGGTCATCCTCACCATCCGAACCCGCTCCCGGGCCGCACGAAAGAAGAAGGGTTAAAGCGGCTATCCCCAGAACGCCGAACGCCCCTATCGAGGGGAAGGAAAGTCTTTGTTTAATCCTCATGTTCCACTCCCTTTTTCTGACAGGATCACAGGCTTCATGGAGATTGTCCGGCTTTCCGTTTTTCCTCCAAACACCGCACCTTTCCATGAGAGCTTTCCGGCCTTTGTATCGAATGAAAACGACCATACCGGACATGTTGAACCTATCCCGGTTATCGGAAAAAGTACGCGGAATAGGTGTCGCGGATGGGTCAACCGATATCGGAATCGGGTATACGCTTGGAGGCTCTATTGTTTTCCCTTGCCGTTCGGCCGGGGTAGGGGAGACTGGGAGACAGGCGATGGGGAAACGGCGCGCCGGACGGCTTACCGTAAAGCGGCGCTTGGGCGGGGCCCGGGTTTAAAAAAAGGTTCTTCGGGGATCAACTCCCTCCGGCTCCCGGCTTTTTTACCACGCCGTGCCCGCGCAAACCGTCGACGTTGATTTCCAGGGCTCCCTCGAGGCTCGTCCAGGTAGCGAAGCGAAGGGAGCTTGCGGGACGCAGGGATCGAAGCCATTCCCAGTCGAAATGGTTCGGACCCCCGGATCCCAGCGAGAAATACCCGCGCTTCAGGCTCATGAGATTGTGAAGGAAGTGGCTTCCGAAGGAGAAGTCCGCCGCGAATCCGGGGATCTCCGTTTCTACGACAGCCCGAGTCCCGGATATGTCGGAAAAGGCGACCGGAACCCCCAGCCAGGGATCCCGGGTTCCCCATCGGCCCGGGCCCGCGAGCAGATAGGGCCTCCGTTCCTTGGCTAGGACGCTGTTGAGCGTCGATATCTCCATCGCCATGTCCCGTGTCCTGGAACGGTCGAATTTCGCGGGGTCTATCCACAGGACGTCCCGCACTTCACCGCGGTTTCCGTGTCCCAGGACGCGGTCCGACACGGCAAGGCAGTCCTTCCGGACGACGGAATCCAGGTCGAGCGTTTCATCCTGGGAGTTCGCGATCTGGGCCTTGACCTGCAGTAGATACAGCGTATGTTCCCGGCTCCGCGGATCCCTGTCCACGGCGAATTCCATCTCGACCGGCCTGCCCTCCGATGCCGCGCAGGCATCCAGGATTTGTCCCAGCGCGGGAGCCAAGGGCAGGGCGTCGTATTTCAGGATGGGAGCGAAATCCAGCACCCTCGGCCCCTTTACTCCGGTCCCGGGAACCAGGCGGCGGTCGTTCGGGTCCCAGGTCGAGGCAAGCCAGCCGAGGGCGTCCGTTCCCTCGGCCTCGTCCAGCTCCAGCTCGTCCAGGGCCGCGTCCTCTCCAAGAAGCAACTGCGGCTCGGTCCTTCCCATGTCCAGGGCTAGGAAACGGCGCTGGGCTCCTTCCGAGGCCCGTTCGGGGGGCGCCGTGTTGATGGTGGGGTATTTGGGGCAAAACCGGAAAGCCGCTCCGCCGTTGACCACCCAGGCTCCCAATCCCAACGCAACTCCGCACATGCCGTCCTGCGCCTTGGCGTGCGACAGGGGATAGTAGTTGTAGGACTGGGCGACCCCGGACAGATACGGGTAGAACCACCGGCCCCGCCGGGCGCCGACGAGCTCCTGCACGATCACGGCCATTTTCTCCTGGTCCCGGGGCATTCCCGTCTCCGCGCAGTACTTTCGGGCCCTCGGGGAAAAGACCCCGGCCCACACGAGCCGCACCGCGTCCTCCAGCTGGGAAAGCCGGCGTTCCGGGCTTTCATGGGAATTGGGAATTATGTAGGAGGAGTAAACACCGGAGAACGGCGCGGAGCCCGTATCCTCGTGGCGGCTGGAAGACCGCACGATCAGCGGCCTTCCCTCCCGGGAAATCAGCTCGGCCAGGCGGTTCCGCAATTCCCCCGGCACCGGTGCGGCGCAAAAGGAGCCGCGGACCCGGTCCCAGGCCATGTCGCCGCGTACGGATTCGGGCAAACCGCCTTGAGCCAGGAAAGCGTCGAAGGCGTCCGTTCCGATCAGGCAGGTCCGGGGCAGGGCGACCTTGAGGCCCGGGAAGGAAGAGTCCAGCCGCTCCCTCCGGAGCAGCGCGTCCAGCCGCTCGAGTCCCTTGCCCTTTCCCCCGGCGTCCCCGTCCGCCAGCCTCGGAAAGGGCGATACGATTTCTTCCGGAAGAACAAGGCCGCTCAAACGAGCCCCTGGTCCAGCATGGAGTCCGCGACCTTCCGGAAGCCCGCTATGTTCGCGCCGGCCACGTAGTTGCCGGGCATTCCGTAGGCAGCGGCCGCCTCGAGACAGCTGGAGTGTATGTTTTTCATGATGCCCCGCAGCTGACTATCCACCTCTTCCCGGCTCCAGGACATGCGGAGGCTGTTCTGGGACATCTCCAGCCCGGAGGTGGCGACTCCTCCGGCGTTGGACGCCTTGCCGGGGGCGAACAGTACGTTGTTCCCCTGGAATTCCGCCACCCCTTCCGGGGTTGTCGACATGTTCGAACCCTCGGCCACAAGCGCCACGCCGTTGGAAACCAAGTTGCGGGCGTCCCGCCCGTTGATCTCGTTCTGCGTGGCGCAGGGGAACGCGCAGTCCGCCTTGTGATTCCAGAGGGGGTTGTATCCCAGCTCGGGATTCGCGGGAGTATACGCGGCGGTCTTGAATTCCCGGGCGTACTCG
>CAYTYG010000033.1:8437-10835 GCA_964441515.1 uncultured Treponema sp. | reverse complement strand
GATGCGGCCCCGCCTCGCGTTCTTGAGCTCCAGCACGAAGTCGAGCTTTTCTCGGCTTATACCCTCCTCGTCGTAGATGTACCCGGAGGAATCCGAGAGGGTCACGGGCTTCGCCCCGATTTCCAAGAGCTTGGCCGCGGTATACTGGGCGACGTTGCCGGAGCCGGAAACAAGGCAGGTCTTGCCCTTCAGGGCGCCCCTTTTCATCGCCAGCATTTCCTGGGCGAAGTACACGCAGCCGAACCCCGTGGCCTCCGGGCGTATCCAGGAGCCGCCCCATTTCAGGCCCTTTCCCGTCAGCACCCCGACGAACTCGTTTCGTATCCGTTTGTATTGGCCGAACAGGAACCCGATCTCCCGGCCGCCCACGCCGATATCCCCCGCGGGAACGTCCGTAAAGGGCCCGATATGGCGGCTCAGCTCCGTCATGAAGCTCTGGCAGAACCGCATTACCTCGAAATCGCTCTTGCCGTGGGGGTCGAAATCGGCGCCGCCCTTTCCGCCCCCCATGGGTAGCGTCGTCAGGGCGTTCTTGAAGACCTGTTCAAAGGCCAGGAATTTCAGCAGCCCGAGGTTGACCGTGGAATGGAAGCGAAGCCCGCCCTTGTAGGGCCCGATCGCGCTGTTCATCTCGATCCGATAGCCCTGGTTCACCTGGATTTCTCCCCGGTCGTCTATCCAGGGAACCCGGAAGATCACGGTACGCTCGGGCATGGTGATGCGTTCCAGGATCTTGTTCTTCCGGTAGTGCGGATTTTTCTCCATCACCGGTTCCAGGGACCCCACGACCTCGTGGACCGCTTGATGGAACTCGGGTTCTCCCGGGGTTCGGGAAACCAAGCCGGACATGAAATCCTCGGAATAGCTGCTCATGCTGCACCTCTGTTTTCAACCGGGGCCTTACATAGATCCCCGCCTATGGGTGGGTCTTTCCCGTATCTCTTTGTTTGATGGTTCGTTACGGAGAAGCACTCTAGAGGGTTTTCTTTCCCAAGGTCAATGCATATTTATGCATAGAAGCGCATTTTTACCCGTTTTTTTCTCAATTCGGGCAAACTAGCATAGGGAAGACGGAAGGAATAGGGAATCGGGGGAAGAGGAAGGGCGCGCCCGGGCCCCGGTTGGAAATGTAATAATAATCGTCCGAATACGGACGACTACTGAGTAGGATGTTGGAAGAGCAACCGTTGTTTCTACATCCTGCTAAAGCCGGAAGAACCCTGAAAAACACCCGGAAGTGCAGGGGCCGTATTTCTAGTACAGACTCCAGATGTAGGCCGAGCCGCAGTCGGGCTCGTTCCCAGCTCCATCGTCGCAGGGAGCTCCGGCCAGGACGCAGCCTCCGCCCGCGAAAACGGCAGACCCGAGATGCTCCTGCCCGCCCTCCTCCGCGTCAAAGGCGGTCAGCCGCTCCCTCTGCGACCACCCGGAGCCGGTGCGCTGGAAGACATAGGCGGCGCCGGCGCGGGAATCCGCCTGACAGGCCCCCACAACCGCCACGCCCAGGGACCCGACGGCGTTGATGGATACGGACCACCCGAAATGGTCCTGCGCCTCCCCGTCGGAAGCCGTAAGACGGGCCGTCGCCGTCGTTTTCCACGGACCCCCGGAGTCCCGCTCGAAGACGTACGCGGCCCCGGCGTATCCGTCGGCGCTGGAGGCGCCCACGATGGCACGGAATGTGTGCACGGAAACGGAGCGCCCGAACCGGTCGTACTCCTGGCCGTCCGAGGCGGCGAGCTGGGCCGTCTCCGTCCAGTCTCCGCCGGAATCGCGCTCGAAGACGTATACCGCGCCCCGGTCTTCCTCCGCGTTTGGCGCGCCGACAAAGAGGCAGTTGCCGTTCAGCCCCAAGGACCAGGCGAATCCTTCCGAGGACTGGGCGCCCGAGGATACAAGCTTCGCGGTCTGAACCCAATCCCCGCTCGTGTCCGTCTCGAAGACGTAGACCGCGCCCTGGAAGTCGTCCGCCCCCGGCGCCGCAACCACGGCCGTTCCGCCGTACAGGGCTACGGCCACGCCGAACTGATAGTCTTCATCGCCGTCCTCCGCCGCGAGGGTCGCCTCGCAAGTCCAGGAGCCGTTTGGACCGCGTCGGAACACATAAGCCCTCCCCGTCCAGTCGTCCACCCTTTCAGCGCCCACAAGCGCCCTATCCTCGAACACGGAGACGGAACGGCCGAAGCTTCCGCCCTCCGTACCCACGGGCGCCGTAAGCTTGGCTTCCTGCTCCCAAACGGCCCCGGCGCCCCGTCGGAAGACGTACGCCGCGCCCGATTCATCGGGCCCTCCCGGAGCTCCGATTACGGTATACCCGGAGTCCGAGGAAACGGATGAGCCGAAAAAGGAATATTCAAAGGCGTCCAGCCCCATGGCGGCCAGGTAATCGGGCATCTGT
>CAYTYG010000033.1:1555-8427 GCA_964441515.1 uncultured Treponema sp. | reverse complement strand
AGGCGTCCGAAGCGGTCAGCTTATCGTCGAACACCGTATGAACCATGCTCGCGGGCGCGCCGGCCCTCGGGCAGCCCGCAAGGATTAGAACCGCGGCAACGGGAATCATCCATCTAAGAGAGATTTTCATGACTGTCCCTCCCGGCGTTATTCCCCGGAGCAGACAACAACATGTACGGATGGAAGCGTGGGCTTTGAAGCAGGATTTGGGATTCTGAAGAATAGTATACAACGCTTGATTCGAATTAGACAGGGTTTTTTCTGTATAATAATAGTCTCAAGCCAGTCCCATGACAGACGTCCCTAGTTCCTGGGGAATGGCTATAGTGTTTTCCTCTAAAAAAGTCCTGTTTATACCTAAAAAAGAACGTATAATCTGTTTATTCACGCCCGTTGTTAATGTTCCGCTAATTAAACCGCGCACACGCAAAAAAATGGCTCCAGGGCGAAGAGGAGGCCATTCAATGGGAAGAAAATCAAGGGTTTCAGTGTTTATTGTAGTCCTTGCGGGGCTTGTTGTTCCCCTGCCTGCGGAAGAATCGGACCTTGCCTTGAGCGTGCGTGTGGGAATTCCTACAGACACGCTGGTCAATCTGGAGGAAATGTACCACTTTGGGATTGCGCTGGAGGCCGGTCTTGGTTGGCAGATTCGCGACATGTTGATCCTGGGAGGCCAGTTGACGTACGGTGTCAGTTTCGGAAAAGCCGCCTACGCGGAGGACTGCCGTCATGAAGTAGCCGCGGCGATCCGGTTGGGTTATGGTAGCCTGGAGAGTTTTTCCGTTTCCATGCTGGCGGGGATACTGATCATGTTCCCCGATTCCTCGAATCCTTTCCTGCCGAATATTGGTTTTACTTTTGACTATCGAAGATTTTCCCTTGGTATTTCCTTCGGGGCAGTGTCTTTGGGCATGAACTTCAGACTTTGAAAAGTGCAAGCAGAGTCGTTTTATCGAAATGTAAACCGAGGGATTGGAAGCCATGCCCTGGTCCTATGTAGTTGTCGCTATCTGACCTGGCAAACAAGATGATTTGAGGATGTAAACGGACAGTCATAATCTCTCCAGCCACGGCCTCCCGGTACTCGATTCTCCACTCCTTCGTTGCTTATCGGATCAGATTATCACACACATGGAAGTGTCGAAAAATTGTCTACACACAAGTACAAAACCCTGCTAGAATGCAGGTCTACAAGCCGGGAGCGGCAACAAGGATACCAGTATCCGCATCTCACTAGCCGAGGTAGTCCTGCAACGTGCTTTCCCTTCAAAACGGCCTCACGCCGATCACGATACTGAATTGGCTGCTCCTGGGCGGGGGCTTTTCCGTGGTGAGCATCGGGGTCGGGGAGCTTTTCGTTCCCAGGAAGAAGCCGATCAACTATGTCACCTCGGCCTTGGCGCTCTCCTACGGCCTCGCGGTCCTTATCTATCTCATGCAGAGCCTGGGCATCTACCAAGCCTTCCCCGGGATGCTCTACATCAACTACCCTCTCGAGCTTCTCACGGGCACCCTGCTCTTTTTTTTCTTCACGCTGCTGGTGGAGAAGGACTTTCCCGTCCGTTCGCCCTATCTCCTGCTGTTCCTGCCCGTCCTGGCAGCCACGGGCCTGATGATGCCGTATTTCCTACAGGATTCGGCCGCGAAGATCGCCCAGGTGCCCATCCACAAGACGGACGATCCGTTTTACCATGCCGTCTACCGCTTTATCGCCCGCCATCTGGAGACCTGGGTCATCGGCTGTATTCTGCTCTTTATCCTCCGTACGGCGAGGCGCCTTAAGCGGAAGAAGCTGCGCTGGGAGCCTAAGATAGGGAGCATCCTGGTTTTCGCCGGGCTGTTTTTCGGAGTGCTCCTGCTGTACATCTGGGCCAATTTTTTCCCCTCGGAGATCGCGCGAAAAACATCCATCCTCGCCTCCATCGTGATGGTATATCCCCTGTATTTTTTCAAACAGCGGAATCTGGCCCTCTTCGGCCTGACGGAGACCCGGGAAGAACGGGAGAAATACGAAGGCTCGACAAAGCTTGCGGGCGTCGATACTTCCGGGATCATCGGACGGATGGACGCCCTGATGACGAAGAAAAAGCTCTATACGGACAGCAGGCTCAGCCTGGCCCGGCTCAGCGAAGAGCTGGGCGTCTCGCCGCACCAGTTGTCGGAGATCCTGAACGCGCGGCTCGGGATCCGTTTCCGCCAATACATCAACCGCTTCCGCATCCAGGCGGCCAAGGACATCCTCCGCGAGGCTCCGGATCGGACCATTCTGGAGATAGCCTTTGAATGCGGCTTCGGCTCCAAGTCGGCCTTCAACACTATTTTTTCCAAAGCTACCGGCAGGACCCCGAGGGAATGGGCTCGGAGTCCGAATCGTGATGACGATCCGCCGTCCAAGCCTCCACGATAAGGACCGCGAGGTTTTCGCTTTTTTTAAAAGAGATTTAAACCGGAACTATAGATCTGAACGATATTCCTCAAACGCCGAGGTAATGTGGCGGGTGAGAACCGAAGGGCGTCCAAGTCAAAATATCACTCCGGGGGCTAGTTTGGGGGATTTTCCCGCGAATCTATCGGATTCCTCCGTATCTTCCTTGCCCTGTCGCAGGCGGGCTGTAAGAACCCCTCGGCGGACGTGCTCCCTCCGGCGTTCCGCTTCGCCGGCGCGGCCTACACTTTTTCGAATCGACGGCCCTGCTACTGGGAAAACGGTACCTTGCGCGGCTTGAGTAGCAGTGCCGAATGCGGCGGTGCGATTATGTCCGCAGAAGGATATCTGTTCGTACGGTGACAGGCGGGAACCGCGCAGACGCCGGAGCGTTCGCGTTCCAGGCGCAGGCCGGGAGCGTTGCGGGAGAAGCGTTACAGGAATCTCCAGAGCGAATCCGGGGCCCTGCCCTTCTTGAAGGACGCATACCAGCGGCAGGCGGGAAGCATCACGAGAAGTCCAAGTATCCATGCGGAGTATACGAAGACGACATTCGAGGGTTTTGTGATAACGAGGCCGGCCGAGGCGAAAAGATAGAGGTGGACGATGTAGAAAAACAACGCCGATTTCCCGAATGTCCGCAAAGGATATAAAAGAGACCGCCCGGTGCCCGCATCGGCTTTCTGGAGAAAAGATAGGAGGCACAGGTTGATTCCGGTAGTGAGCGCCAGGAACGCTATATCCGGGGGATATTTCGTGAGACCCAGGAACGCGGAACCCTGGGGGCCCGCCGGGGGATGAAAGAATCCCGCGCCGGTTATCCGCAAAACGAAAAAGACAAGAACCAAGGCCAGGCCGGAGATAAACGAGAGGCGGGGAATGCGGCTTTGGTCGCGCAGCAAGCTCTTCCCGTACGCCATGCCCGCCGCGGCCAGGCCTATCCAGGGGAAAAGGGGATAGAACACCTGCAGGATGCCGGTCTGCCCCGGAACCAGCAGAAGCCGCAGGATGGGCGGGTAGAGGGTGTCGGCTTCCAGGAGAGGGATGACGATTTGCGTGACAAGGGCGGCGCCGAGGCCGATCGGCAGAAGTGCCGCGGAACTCAGGCGAAGCAGCAGGGCGCAGATCATCATGGAGCCGCCGAGGGAAGACAGCACTCCGAAATGAAGCCATACGTCGCCGGATCCCCCGGGAGGAGGCGTCCAATGAACGAGGTTGTTCGTGCTGCCGATCATCCAGGCGGGATCTTCCAGGAAAATCTGCAGGACAATCAGGATTAGTCCGCGCGCCAGGTAGTGCCGGACGATTTTCGCGTTCCGCCAGCCGATGCGGAAGCGGGATTCGGCGAAAAGCACCATGCCGATTCCCAGTACAAAGAAAAAGCCGGGCGCGCAAATATGCGTCACAAACCGGGTTATGAAGAGAATGCCGGAGTCATACTGGGGAAGCGGGACTCCCCAGAATTCGCCCAGGTGCGATTTTCCGAGGAAATAACTCGCGTGGTCCAGGGCCATCAGTATCATTATCAGGCCGCGGAACGCGTCAAGCCACGGAAGCCTGGAATGCGTTCCGGATGGCCGGCCGGCGGACGGCTCGGGGTGGCGTTCGGTTGCCAAAGGGCTTTCCTCCGTAACCCGGCTGCGGCCGGCGGCTCGAGGACCGTTCCCTCCCTGGTTCGTCGGCGGCGCCGATATAAGGAAGACACTAAAGCCTGCAACTCCGGCTGTCAAGCCGGGGGAACGAACCGGGATTCCGGGGCGCCTTTTTCCCTCAGCCGACGGCTTTCTTCACGAGCCCGCGTATCGTTTTTTCCTCGGCAGGAGTGATATCCCTCAGCGCGAAGGCCGTCGGCCAAAGGTTGCCGCTGTCGAGCTTCGCGGCGTCGTTGAAGCCGAGGGTGGCGTAGCGCGTTTTGAATCTTTTCGCGGACTGGAAGAAGCAGACGACGACGCCGTCCTTGGCGTATGCGGGCATCCCGTACCAAGTCTTCGGCCGAAGGCCGGGGGCGGTCTCCAGGACCAGCTCATGGATCCTCCGGGCCAGGACTCCATCGGGACCCGTCATGGCGGAGATCGCATCCAGGACGGCCCTCTCGCCGTCGGCCTTTTTCCCGGCGCGCCGTTCCTCCGCGAGTTCTTGCGCCCGGGTCCTTATAGCCTCGCGTTCCTCGTCCGTGAAGCCCGAGTTTTTCTTGGCATGTACCGACATGGCATTCGTCCTCCCCGCTTGCGATTTTCGCCAACAAGATTTAAAATCAAGATATTAGGAAATCAAGCAAACGACAAGAGGTTTCTATGGACACAAAGCGGGATCTCGAGGCGGAGGTCTTGGAGGCTGCCGGGGACAGCGGAATCGGCACTATCCTGTTCCGAAATGCCCTCGCCAAGAAGCTCGGCCTGAGCCTTACCGAGTCCCTCTGCCTGACCATACTGGGTATCCGTCTCGCATCCACGCCGACCGAACTCGCGCGGTACACGGGCCTTACGACAGGGGCGACCACAACGATGCTGGACCGCCTGGAGAAGAGGAGCTTGATCCGGCGCAAGCCGAATCCCGAGGACCGGCGCGGCGTGATCATCGAGATCGACCCGAACTTCTCCAGTACCGCGCGAAGCCTGGTCGCTGGAATCCGGGAGGCCCAACGGAAACTCGCCGCGCGGTATTCGAAGGAAGAACTGAAGACCATCGCGGATTTCCTGCGCGGTTTCACCGGGAACCTTAGGGAACACACGGCCAAGATAGAGAGTGAATCCTAGTAGCAGGCTGTTGGCTCGCCAGTACTCTGGCGGGTAACCGGCTTTGTCAGCACACGGTTAATCGTGAAAAGGGAGAGACGGGATCTCTAGCGGTTCGGATGCAGGATCGAATCGAACAATATGGCGGACAAGGCCTCCCGGCTTCCCTGTATGTATCCGAGTACGACAAGAGCAGCCTTGTTCAAGAACACGAGCTCCCGGATGCCCGCGGACGACCTCGGTTACCAGGCCGGCACGGAGAAGAGTCCCGCGAACACGAAAAAACCGAGCATCCGCCAGGTTTCAACCCAGAGTCTGTCCGGCGGGGCGCCCCTTGCCGCGGCCAAGCCCGTGAAAAAGGCCGCGACGGCGGACACGGCTGCCGGGGACATCCGTGTCCGCCCCAACCTGTCCTGCCAAAGGGAACTATTTCCTTTTCCGCTTTGGTTTCCATATTGCCTTCTCCTCCTCTAGCTTACGTTCGTTCGTTGCGCGACCTGCCGCCTTTCCCGGAAGCCGGCAACGGCTTGTCGAGATGCCGGACGGATCCCGAGCCCCGCCCGGAGAGGCTGCGGGGCCCCCAGATCGCGGCCACCGCGGCGACCGCGATCCACACGATTAGGGCCGTCGCGGCGGGGTTGTAGTGGGAACCGTAGTTCGGAAACAGGAAACTGCTCACGTTCGCCATGGCGTGGAAGAGCGCCGGCAGGATCACGGTTTTTCCCGTATTGTTGTATATCCAAACCAGGAGCACCCGGGTCCCGACCGTGAAAGCCCACTGGGAAGCGACCCAGGCCGCCGTATGATGGGCCTGGAACCAGGGCAGGACATGCCAGGAGCCCCAGAGAAGTCCGATGAAAAGGCCCGCCCCAAGGGCGCCCCATCGGTTCTGCAGGGGGTCAAGGGCGTAGCTTGACCATCCCATCTCCTCGCAGACGGCCCCGACGAAAAACAGCGCGGTGAACGGCAGGATAGCCCGGAGGGGGATGCGCGGCTCGGGGAGCGCTACGCCTAGGATCCGAAGGGCGAAGTAGGAGGCGAGCAGGATTGCGGGCATCGTGAGCAGCGAGGGCAACAGCCATACCGGACGCGCGATGCGCCGTAAATCGAAGGCGCGCTTGAAAAGCCTCCCGACGCCTCCGCCCCCGCGCTCCCTGGAAGCGAAGAGGATCGCCGCCAGGACAGGGCAGACCGTCATGAGCGCGCTGAGCGGCAGGTTGACGGGCAGCCGGTTCGGAGCCCGGGAGGCAATCCCGCCCAACGCCCAGAACGGGAGGGATAAAAGCACGACGAGCAGAAAGAACGACAGGGTCGATCTCAACACCGGTTCCGATTTCATGGAATCCCCCCGCAAAGTTACAAAGGAAACATAAGGATGCTCAACCTTCGAACCTCGCTCCTTCGAAGAAGGTCGCAAAGGGGGAGCCCCGGGGTCAATTCGTATTGCCATTCATTTGTGCAAAGTACCCCCCTTGTTTTGCGGCTTCTTGGCGGCCGGACCCGGCGACGGCGCTTCTGTACGCGTTCCGGGTGGCCACGGGATGGACGGACGCGTCGGGGACTCCCGCGGCGTTCAACGCGTTCCTCCGGGTATTCGTGTTCGCCTTCAAAGCCGGGGTGCCGGCTCTTGCGCATTCTCGGGCTCCCGGCTCGACAGGACTCCGTTAATCGCTTAGTATGTTGTTACAGAGGTCGTGCGGAAGGCCGTCTTC
>CAYTYG010000033.1:639-1545 GCA_964441515.1 uncultured Treponema sp. | reverse complement strand
TTCCCCCGAAAGAAAGGCGCCGCGAAGGGTGTCCCGCGCCTTTGGCATCCCGTGTATTTTCCCCCACGCATTCTGATTACAGGAAGGCTTTGCCGATGTCTTTTTCCCCTCCGGGTAATATCGCTTTTTTGGGAGGTTTCTTACCCCGTCTCTGCGGAATCGCCACATTCACCCATGATATCTGCGAAGCGGTAGCGCTCGCGGCTCCCGCGGCTCGCTGTTTTTCCTGCGCGGTCAATGATCGCGCCGAGGGCTACGAGTATCCGCCCCGCGTTCGCTTCGAACTGGAAGAAAAGGATCTGGATTCCTACCGCCGCGCGGCGGATTTCCTGAATTTCGACAAGGCGGATGTTCTATGCGTGCAGCACGAGTTCGGGATATACGGCGGTCCGGCGGGAAGCCATTTACTGGCGCTGCTCAAAGAAGTTCGAATGCCCGTGGTGACGACTCTGCACACCGTGCTGAGGGAACCGGATCCCGCGCAGCGGAAGGTGATGGCCGAACTGATCCGGCGCAGCGACCGCATGGTTGTGATGGCTAACAAGGGAGCGGAGATTCTGCGCGAAGCCTATGGAGTTCCGGACTCCAAGATTGACGTCATTCCCCACGGCATCCCGGATATGCCTTTCATCGACTCAAGCTTTTATAAGGCGCAATTCGGGGTGGAGGGCCGCAGCGTGCTTCTCACCTTCGGACTGCTCAGTCCGGGCAAGGGAATCGAGTATGTCATCGACCACCTGAACGGCCTCATGCTCGTTCTCGTGTCGGGAACCTCCCTCCTCGTGGCTGTTTACGGAAAGAAAAGCGTGGAACAGGAGCTTCCCGGCAAGGAGGTCTTCTTCCGGTGCCTCTTCCTTCTCCAGGTGACCGGGTTCCTGGGGATCGTCGTGACAGGTGACGCCTTCA
>CAYTYG010000033.1:0-602 GCA_964441515.1 uncultured Treponema sp. | reverse complement strand
CCGCCTTTGCCAGCTTCCGCTACGTCATCATGGGCACCGTGGGGGCCTGTTTCTATCTTCTTTCCATCGGGTATCTTTACATCGTCACGGGGTCCCTCAACATGGCGGACCTGGCCCGGCTTCTCCCGCCTCTTTACGGCTCCAAGGTAGTGCTCACGGCCTTCGCCTTTTTCATGGTGGGCATCGCCGTCAAGATGGCCCTCTTTCCTCTCCACGTGTGGCTCCCCGACGCCTACACCAAGGCCCCGTCGGCGGTGAGCGCCCTGGTGGCGCCCCTCATGACCAAGGTTTCCATCTACGTCATGATCCGGATCATGTTCACCGTCTTTCAGCCCTCTTTTTCCATTGAATTCCTTCCCGTCACCCAGATCATGCTTGTTGCCGGGATCATCGCCATCTTCGCCGGTGCCCTCATGGCGCTCGCCCAGAAGGACTTCAAGCGGATGCTCTGCTACATCGTCGTGGCCGAGGTGGGATACATGGTCGGCGGGGTCGGGCTGGCGAACACGGTGGCCCTCCGGGGAACGGTTCTCCACATCGCCAACGACGTGGTCATGACGGCGGGCCTCTTCGCCGTCGCCGGGATCATCGCCTACAAGATG
>CAYTYG010000032.1:15209-15743 GCA_964441515.1 uncultured Treponema sp. | reverse complement strand
CGTTTCAAGATGGCCTTGACGATGCTTTCTTGTTCGTCCGGCTTGATTTTGCCGGCGTCCAGCAACGTCTGGACCATTTCGCGGATAACCCCTTCTTTATCGTCGGCGGTCAGATCCGCCCGAATTGCCTCACGACAAATAAAATCGGCGAACTTCATTCAACCGTTCTCCTTTCTTCACTCCTCGTCGATGCGTCATCTCTCGATGGGTTCCAGCGGCGCAATCGCGCCGCCGGGCGCGTCACGAGTCCACCAAATCCGGATTGCTCGGGGCGGCCGGTTGCCGATGGCCCGAACCACGATGACGATCTTGAATTTTTTCTTTGTGCTTGCGTATCTGTTGCTCGAGCTTATGAAGCACGGCGTCCATGGCGGCCATCAGGTCCTCGGCCTGTTCGCGGGCAACGAAATCGCTGATGTGCTCCGCCGACACGCGAACGTCGACGACCGGCGTCTCGCGGTGCTCCAGGTCGGCGGTCACCTCGATCGCCGTGATGCGTTCGTAAAAACGAGTAAGCTTTTCTACTTTCTCTTG
>CAYTYG010000032.1:0-15199 GCA_964441515.1 uncultured Treponema sp. | reverse complement strand
GCTTGGGTTGCGTCACTCAGAGTCCCGTGCCGGGCTGAAATTTTGATCTGCACGGTGTCAGCTCCTTCGGTAGGTTGTTCCAGGGGACGGCTGCTTCACCTTGGAAATGAAGCCAATCATTTTAGCGAAGCCAGCCGGGATGGGCAAACGCAAATTCAGCGACCCCCGATCAAGGGCATACCCTTCCGCTTCAGTCTAGCTTTTTATCGTCGAAACGTAAGGGGGGGATTAGACGGGGGGAAACCATGACCCTCGAATATACGCCCTCAATAACGCTGCCCGGGCACGCAATGATCCTCGGACATATTCCGGTTGGAAGGCGACGCCGGATCGGATGGTATGGATCACAACCCAAATTTCGGGCCAAAAAAACCCATCCCCGTGGTTTTCTATTGATCCAAGGAACCTATCGGCGGGGAGGAAACAGCGGCCGGTTGTGCGGATTGTTCGTCGCCGGGACCATTTTCGGGGCCCCCGCGCGGTCGCGATCGCCGACCACGCGCCCCCTTGAACCGTATTTCACCGTCTTCCAGTCGCTTTTCCCAAGCATTGACGTACTTCTGACGCTTCGTCGGTGGATCGTCCGGACGATAGTAAAGCCCCAGTCCCGTGATTTTGTTGAGCGTCCAAAAGCTCACGATGCGCGTGGCCAAGGTGTCGCTGGCAAGCGATTTGACCAACTCCACGTCTTGGCCTTCGGTCAATTGGGCGGGCGTATAACCCCACAACATGCGATAGAGCTTGGGCCCGTCGCCCCCATAAGCGCTTGCCAGGGCAGCGCGGACCTGACCCGCAACCTGGGGACCTCGAGCCAGCGCGTCGCGAAGTTCCTCGATCTGGTCGGTCCAAGTCCAGAGGGGTTTCTGCTCGGCCCGATTCAACCCGTCCACCAAGGGACCAAACTCTCCGGTATAACCCAAGGATCGATAGGCCAAACGCCTCACTTCGATCCGTCGATGATCGAGGAGTTCCTTCAGGCCCAGGGTCACCGGCCGACCAACCGGAACCGCTTCTTCCAGGGCTTTGGCCGCCGAACGATCGAGGCTGGCGGCCATGTCGGAAACAATCCACTTCGGAAATGCATCGACGGCCTCGACGAGTTCGACGCCGGCGGGACTCAGCGTCAATTGCGACTGGGTTTTCATCTCGATGGGAGCCCCCCCGTCGCCGGATTCCCAAACCAGCCGGCCGCTGAGCGCGTGAAGAATCACGACTTGCTCCACCGGGTCCTTCTCGGGATCCGATCCGGCAACCAGGGTGCGGGCCAGCCGGAGGTCCCGGATGATCACGGCGGCCATCGGGTCGAGCCCCGGGTCGGCAAGGCCGAAGAGGGCGGACACCACGGTCCGGGGCCCGTAGGGGGCGGCCCCCATCCCAAGGCTGAACAGAACCGCGCACGCCAGGAGGAGGACGGAAAGTAGGATTCCGGCGGCCGTTTTCACGGGAAAAGCTCCGGGTACAGGGCCCGGGCTATGAGCCGGACGCCCTGGGCCATGCGGGGGCCGGTCCGGCTTACGGGGTCCGCGGGCAGGAAACGGATCCGGCCCTCCCGGACCGCGGGTATCCCGGACCACCCCGGACGCCTGGCCAGGGCTTCCGCGGCCATGCCGGGCTGATGATCGTCCGCGGCCAGGATGACCTGGGGGGCCCGCCGTACAATCTCCTCGGAGGACACGACGGGCCAGGATGCGGGGACGTCCCCGAAGACGTTGATTCCCCCCGCCCGGGTGATGAAGTCGTTCAGTATGGACCGGGCGCCGCAGGTGACCAGGGGCTCCGAGCCGACCTCCCAGAAGACCCGCACCCGGGCGGAAGGGGGGACCGAGGCGACCCGCGCGGCAATCTCCGCCAGGTCTTCCCGCATCCGCCGCACAAGCCGGTCCGCCTCCCCTTCCCGGCCCGCCATGCGCCCGAGGAGCTCCATGTCCTCCAAGGCCCCCTCCGCGTTCGCGGGCTCGAAGACGAATACGGGAAAGCCCAGGCCCTCCAGGCGCTTCCGGACCGATGCGTGCAGGGAACCTCCGGATACGACCAGGTCGGGCCGCAGGGTCAGGATCCGCTCCAGGGAGATGGTTTCCGCGGAATACCCCCCGACCTTCGGACGCGTAGCGGCCTCCGCCGGCCAGGTGCAGTACTCCGTAACCCCGACGACGAAGTCTCCCGCCCCGATCCCGAAGAGCGTCTCCGTCGCCTCCGGCGTGAGGGAGACGATCCTCCGCGGCGGGGCCGGAAGAAAGACCTCGCGGTCCAGGGAATCCCGGGCCCGCAGGCCCTGGGCCCAAAGCCCCGGGGCCGCGGCCAGGAGGGCCGCGGCGAAAAGAACGACCCTCCTCATGCGCCCACCCCGGAGCCCTTCGAGGACACTCCCGCCTCCTCGAAGGTGGACATGCCCGAGTGGACCCGGCAGGCCGCCCGGCAGATAAGGGCGGCGAGGACGGCCCCGGTCCCCTCTCCCAGCCGCATCCCGAGGTCCAGGACGGGCTCCAGCCCCAGGACGCGCAGGACGGCGGCCTGTCCGGGCTCCACGGAACGATGGCCCGCTATCATGTACGAAACGGATAAGGGGCAGAGGCCCCGGGCGACCAGGGCGGCCGCCGAGGATATGAAGCCGTCCACCAGCACGGGTATCCCCCGGGAGGCCGAGGCGAGCATGGTCCCCGCCATGGCTCCTATCTCGAATCCCCCCACCTTGGCCAGCACGTCCAGGGCGTCCCCGGCGTCCGGGCGGTTGACCTCCAGGGCGGAAAGCACGGCCCCGGTCTTCCGGGCCAGGCCCGCGTCGTCCACGCCGGCTCCCCGCCCCGTAAGCTTCCGGGGATCGAGTCCGGTCCAGACGGCCGCTATGGCCGCGGAGGGGGTCGTGTTCCCGATACCCATCTCCCCCGCGACGGCGGCGTCGAAGGGAGCGGCGGACCACTCCTCCTCGAAGACCTCGATGCCCGTCTCCACGGAGCGTACGGCCTCGGCCCGGGTCATGGCGGGGCCCCGGGAGATATCGTCCGTGCCCGGACGGATCTTCCGGTTCCGGAGCCCCGGGCGGGAAGGAAGGTCCGCGGCTACCCCGCAGTCCGTGACGGCCATGCGAAGCCCGGCCTGGCCGGCAAGGGAGTTGACGGCGGCGCCTCCGGCAAGGAAATTGAGGACCATCTGGGCCGTCACTTCCCGGGGGTAGGCGCTGACCCCGGAGGCCGCCACCCCGTGGTCCGAAGCCATGACGAAGACCACCCCGCTCTCCAGGGATGGCCGCGGGTTCCCGGTGATCCCCGCGATCCGTACGGCCAGCTCCTCCAGGCGGCCCAGGCTCCCGGGGGGCTTCGTGAGCGTGTCCTGGCGAGCCCGGGCCGCCGCGGAGGCCCGGGAATCGGGCGGACGGACGGACGCGGCTGTTTTTTCCAGAAGGTTCATCCCGACCTCCGGTCTTCGCAAGAGGATAGTACGATTCGCCAGTGTGGAAGGGAGGCGGACGGCAAGCGCGTCCGTTGCGTCAGGGCGGTCGTGCGTTTATATCCCGGCATCATCCGTCACCCAGCGGAGTACGAGGTCCCGGGATCATATCCCGGGGACGCGGCAGGTCTCCTGGCTCCGAGGCGCGGCCCGGGGGCCGCTAAGACAGCGGTCCGGGAACCTTCCCGCCTTCCGCAGTGGTTCCCGGCGTGAATGCCTCGTTACAGTGCCTGGGGGCGCGCCGGTATCGAACCGGCTTCCCAATTAAGCCTCGCGGCGCCTGCGTCGCGGATACGGTACACCTCCCCGGGGCCGGGGGTCAAGCGAGCCGGTTCCCGACCGCGGTCACCCAACGCAAAAGCTTTTGCATAATGCCCGGGAAGGATGTACACTGAACCGTGCTTTATACCGGGATGCGAGCTGCCGGATGACCCTAAAATTTTCGGTTCTCATCACCCTCGCGGTGACATCCTTGTTTGTCGCCTTCCTTCTGGCGGTCTCCCTGGCGAGAATCCGGGAGGGAAGCCGGACCAAGGCGTTTTCCGGGCTCTGCGCTTCCGGCCTGGCGTTTCTCCTGGGCTACATCCTGGAACTCACCAGTCCCGATCTTGGGAGGGCGCTCCAGGCCGTCCGGCTGGAATACCTAGGCATCGCCTTTATCCCCCCCCTTCTTCTCCTCGTGGTCCGGGACTTCTCGGAAGATCGGCGTTGGATCTTCCCCGCCTGGGCTCTCTTCCTTCCGTCCGCCGTCACCCTGGGATTCATCTTCACGATGGACCGCCACAAGCTCTATTACGTCTCGTCTTCCGTCCGATTCGAATACGGACTCACGCTGCTCTCCAACGTCCGGGGGCCGGCGTATTGGATCCTGAGCGCGTATACCTACGCCGTCATAGCCTACGCGGTCCTCTGGTTCGCGCGGCTCTCCGCGCAGGGACCCCGGTACAAACGCATCCAGGCCCGATACATGCTGGCCGGCAGCGTCCTCCCCTGGGCGGCGAATTTCTTCCACGTCGCGAGGGTCGTCCCGCTCGGGCTGGATCCGGCTCCCCTGGCGTTTTCCGTCTCGGTGGGCTTATATTTCGTGGGTTTTTTCCGCTACCGCATGCTGAACCTTCGCCCCGTGGCCCGGGGAACCGTTTTCGAGCAGATGCGGGACGCCGTGCTGGTGACGGACAGGGAAGGCCGCATCATAGACTGCAACGGGACGGCGAGGAACCTCTTCCCTCCCCTTGCCGGCCCCCGGAAAACCCCGAGGATCGAGGATATGGATGCCGTCTCTACCTCCCTCCCCGGCATGCTCGCGGATTCCGGGACCAAAGACGTCGTGAACCTCTCCCTGCCCGGGGACGACCGGCGCTTCGATCTCCACAGCTCCCCCCTAATGGACCGATTCGGGTATCGCCTGGGCAGGGCCCACGTATTCGTGGACGTGACCGAGCGCGTGCGGATGGAGGAACGGCTGTCCCTCCTCGCGTCCACGGACGAGCTCACCGGCGTAGCCAACCGGCGATGTTTTTTCGAGCGGGCCCAGGCCGAATGGGACCGGGCCCAGCGGTACGGCCGCCCCTTCGGCGTGGCCATCCTGGATCTGGACAATTTCAAGAAGATCAACGATGAATTCGGTCATCCCGTCGGGGACTCCGCTCTCCGGACAACGGCCCGCCTGTGCGCGGAGATCCTCCGCTCCGCGGACATCCTGGGACGGTACGGGGGGGACGAGTTCGCCTTCGCCTTCCCGGAATGCGGCGAGGAGGAAGCCCGGGAAGCCGCCCGGCGCATAACACGCATCATCGCCACCGCCGTGCTGACCCACGGATCGGAGCTCATCCCCCTATCCGCCAGCGTCGGCGTCGCGGGATCCCCGGGCTCGCCCCTGCCGGAGCTGGAGGAGCTGCTCAAGGCGGCGGATGAGCGCATGTACGAACAGAAGGGCCGGGTGTCCCGCACGGAGATATAGGACTCCGATCCCGGGTGCACGGTCGGCCGTCCTTGAACAAGTCCGGCCGGGGAATTAGGATTATAGATAAGACCCAACCGTAGGAAAGGTTTCCATGAGCCCGAAAGCAGCCGTCAACCTTGTGCTCTTCGCGTCCGCGGCCCTACTGCTTTACCTCTTCATTTCCATGGCCCGCCGCGGGAGGACCAACGAAACGGCCCGCAGGTTTTCCGATCTCTTCATCGCCTGCTTCCTCTATTCGACGGGATTTCTCCTCTTGCTGAACAGCCCGGACCTGAAAACGGCGCTCCTCTTTGTGAAGCTGGAATACATAGGGATCGCTCTCATCAGCCCCTCCCTTATACGAATCGTGCTGAACTTCGCCGAACCCCCGCGGATCCGGATACCGACCTTCCTGCTCTATGTCGTGCCCGCCGTAACCCTGGCCCTGGTGTTCACCCTGGAGTTCCACGGGCTTTATTACATCAACCCGCGCCTGGATACCCGCGCCGGGCTGTCCGTCCTGAAGTTCGACCGGGGCCCCGGCTACTGGCTCCAGACCGCCTACAACACCCTGGCGATCGCGGGCGGGGCCGTCCTTTTCCTGGTCCATTCGATCCGGGAATCCCGGGCCCGGCGGGTCCAGGCCCGTTTCATGCTCGCGGGTTTTCTCCTTCCCTGGATGGGCAACATCCTGTACCTGGCGGGCCTTTCCCCCCTGGGCCTCGACCTGGTCCCCATCTTCCTAACCCTGGCCTGCGCGCTGTACGTGCTGGGCTACATGCGGTACCAGCTTCTGGACCTCCGCCCCGTGGCTTGGGACACCGTCTTCGAGCAGATGAGGGACGCCGTCCTGGTGACGGACCTCCGGGGCGCCGTCGTGGATCACAACCGGGAGGCCGAACGGCTCTTCCCGACCCTTTCGGAGACGCGGGGGTTACGGAACATCCGGGACCTTTCTGCCGTCCCGCCTTCTTTCCTGGATACCGCCGCCGGGGAGGCTCACGACACCGTCGTGTCCCTGTCCCTTCCGGAGGGTGAACGGCGCTTCGCCCTGCACCATTCCATGCTCTCGGGCTCCTCGGGAGAGCCGATCGGCGCGGCCCATGTCTTCATGGACATAACGGAGAGGGTCCGCCTGGAGGAGAGGCTCGAGCTGCTGGCCTCCACGGACGAGCTAACCGGCGTGGCCAACCGCAGGAGCTTCTTCGAGCGGGCGCGGACCGAGCTGGACCGGGCGCGGCGCTACGGCCGCCCCTTCGGCGTCGCCATCCTGGACCTGGACAACTTCAAGGAGATCAACGACAGCTACGGGCATCCCGCGGGGGACGAAGCCCTCCGCCTGGCCGCCCGGCTGTGCGCGGAAACCCTCCGCACCGCGGACATCCTGGGCCGGTACGGGGGGGACGAGTTCGCCTTCGCCTTCCCCGAGTGCGGCGAGGAGGAAGCCCGGGAGGCCGCGGACCGGATCGCCGGCATCGTGGCGGCCGCGGCCTTCCCCTGCGGCGAACGGATCCTGCGGCTCTCGGCCAGCGTGGGCTCCGCCGGGGCTTCCGGCTCCCCCCTGCCCGACCTGGAGGACCTCCTCAAGCTGGCCGACGACCGCATGTACGAAAAAAAGAAGGAGCGCCGCCCCGCGGAGGAGAGTCGGCGTCCCTTGGACGGCCCGGGGGGCGGCGCTCCTTGACCCCGCGGGGATAGGCGTATAGTCTTCTCTAGTATGAAAATCACGATCGCAGTGGTGGACGGCCTGGGCGGCGGGCTGGGAGCCCAGCTCGTGGCGGGCGTCCGGCAGACCCTCGGCAAGGACGCGGCCGTCCTCGCCCTGGGCGCCAACGCAGCGGCCACGGAGCGCATGATCAAGGCCGGGGCCGACCGGGGCGCGAGCGGAGAAAACGCCCTACGAGTCTCCATCGGCCTGGCGGATTACATCCTGGGTCCCATCGGGATCATCGTGCCGAACAGCCTCCTGGGGGAGATCACCCCCGCCATGGCGCAGGCCGTGATGGAGGCCCGGGGAGAGCGCATCCTGGTGCCCGTGGCGCATCAGCACTTCTTCCTGGCCGGCGTGGAGACGCGCCCCGTGGGGGCCCTGGTGGAGGACGCGGTCTCCCGCTTGGCCGAGCGCGCCCGATCCGAAAAAAGCCTTGCCGAAGAGGGGCCCCCGGGTTAGTATAGGGCCGCCGGCACGAAGCCGGCCCGGGAGCATCAAGCTTCTTCGATCCGTTTCATCTACCCTGGGGCCCCGCATCCGGCGTCGCCGGATTCCGGTGCTCCCGATACCGGCGCTTGAAGCGCCTCGGCCGGGTCCGAAGACCCTGCCGATCCGTAATTCTCAGGACATACCATGTATTTCATCCCAAAAAAACACGCGGCGGTTCTCGCGGCGCTCCTTATCCTGTCGGCTTCCTTTGCCGCCGCCCAGCCGGGCCGCGTCGTGGCCTCCACGTCCTGGACGGCGGGCCTTGCGCGCGCCGCGGGGGCCTCGGAAGTCGTCACCCTGGCGCCCCTGGAGCTCAAGCACCCCCCCGAATACGAACTCAAGCCCTCGGACCTCCAGGCCGTGCGGGGCGCCGCCCTGGTCGTGTTCGGCGGGTACGAGAAGTTCGCCAAGCGCCTGGCGGAGGCGGCCGGGGGCGGAGGGGTGCGCGTCCTGGAGGTCTACACGGACAACATCCCATCGGTGATCAAGGAGGAGGCGCGCAAGATCGCGGAAGCCCTGGGAACCCTGCCCGCCTACGAAGCCTGGGCCAAGGACTTCGACGCGCTGACCGAGGCCCTCCGCTCCCAAGTCCGGGCGGCCTTCCAGGACCGGCGCGCGGTAGTGCAGAAGTACCAAAAGACCGCGGCGGAGTGGTACGGCTTCGAGGTCCTGGGAACCTTCGGCCCCGGGGAGCCCTCCCCCGCCGTGGTCCTGGACCTGGTCAAGCTCCAGCCCGCGCTGGTGATCGACAACTACCATAATCCCACCGGCAAGCCCGTGGCGGCCGCCCGGAAAGTCCCCTACGCCGAACTGATCAACTTCCCGGGGAAGGACGGCACCCGGACCCTGGAGGACGTCTACCGATACAACGCCCGCGTCCTTCTGGACGCCGCGGGTAAACTATAAGTGGATTCCGCGGTCTCCCCCGGCGGAAGGCGGGGCAGCGGTTTGGAGGCGCTTCTCATCGAGGCGGCCGAACTCGAGCTGGGCTACGGCTCCCGGATCGTCCTCGGCTCCGTGAACCTCCGCGTCGCGGAGGGGGAGGTCTGCGGCTTCCGGGGGCCGAACGGTTCCGGCAAGACCACCTTCCTCAAGGCCTGCCTGGGCTTCCTGCCGGTGGCGGGAGGCTCCCTGAGGGTCCTGGGCGGGACGCCCCGGCGGAAAGGATACAGGACGGTCCTGACGAGGATAGGCTATGTCCCCCAACAGAGGCCGCCGGGCCGGCTCCGCCTGACCGTCCGGGAGGCGGTAGCCCTGGGCCGGTGCGGGATCGCGGGCCTGGGACGCCCCCTGGGCGCCGAGGACAGGCGGGCCGTGGAAGAGGCCCTGACCGTGACCGGCATGGACGGCCTCGCGGACCGTACCGTCCAGGAACTCTCCGGCGGGCAGTACCAGAGGACGAATATCGCCCGGGCCCTTGCCATGAGGCCGGAACTCCTTATCTTCGACGAACCTCTTTCGAACCTGGATGCCCGGGGGCGGGCCGACGTCGCGGCCCTCGTCGGACGGCTCGCCGGGGGGCGAACAGGCGGGATGCTCCTTGTTTCCCACGAAGAGGAGCTGCTGACGCTCTGCGGCCGGGTCTACGAGTTCGGGCGCGGTACGGTTCGGCAGGCCGTTCCCGCGGCGGCCCAAACGCCCGGGGGAGAACCGTCATGATGGAAATACTCCGAATGCCGATCTTCCGGAGGGCCCTCCTAGCCCTGGCGGCCACGGGCGTCTCGTTCCCCGCCCTGGGAACCTTCATCCTGGCCCTGGAACTCATACCCGCCCGCTTCGCCGTCATGCACGCAGCCCTCCTGGGGGCCGCCCTGGGTCTCTTCGCGGGGTTGGATCCCTCGGTCTGCGCCGTCCTCGCGGCCCTCCTGGCCGGGCTGGGCGTCGCCCGGCTGAGCGAGAGGGGTTCCGCCTCCGCGGGAGGCTCCCTGGGGCTGGTCATGACCGCGACCCTGGGGTTGTCCTTCATCCTCTTCTACAAGGCCGACGTGGACGCGATGGAGGCCTTCAACCTCTTCTGGGGAAGCATACTGGCCCTGGGCCCCGGGGAGACCGCGGCAACCGCGGTCGGCGCCCTTCTCATCCTGAGCCTCGTCGTGGTCTTCCAGAAGGAGATACAAGCAGTCCTCTACGACCGGGAACTGGCGGCGGCCCTGGGCATCCCGGCTCGGCCCGTCTATTACGGGATCATCCTGCTCGTTTGCCTGGGGATAGGCCTGGCCATGCGCCTTACCGGCGCCCTGATGGCGGACGCCGTCACCCTCCTGCCCGCCCTGGCGGCCCGGTCCCTGGACAAGCCCCTCCGGGCCACCCTGGCCTGGGGCGCCGTCTTCGGCCTGGCTTCGAACCTGGGCGGTTTCGCCCTGGCCTTCGCCCTGGATCTCCCCGCCAGCCCGGCGATCATCCTCGTCGGAACGGCCCTGGTCCTCGCCGCGCGCTTGACCCGGAGGGTGAATCGTGGTACAGCCTGATGCATGCGCACCCTGATCATCGGCGGAGTGAAGTCCGGAAAGAGCCGTCGCGCCCTGGAGCTGGCCCTGGGCTTCCCCGATCCCCGTCGTTTCGTGGCCACCGCCGTGGCCTTCGACTCGGAGATGCGGGAGAAGATAGCCCGGCATAGGGCCGAGCGGGGGGACCGCTTCGAGACGGTCGAGGAGCCCGTCCGCATAGACCGGGCGGTGGCGGAGAACTGCGTCCTGGACTGCGTCCCCCTCTGGCTCAACAACCTCTTCCACGAGGGCCGGGAATCCGAGGCGGACGCGATCCTGGATTCCCTGGAGCTGCGCCTCCCGGCCAACATCGTGATCGTCACCAACGAGATCGGGATGGGCCTCATTCCCGGGGACCCCGATTCCCGGAGATACGAAAACGAGCTCGGCCGGGTGAACGCCCGCCTGGCCTCGGCCGTGGACCGGGTGGAGCTCATGGTGGCGGGCATTCCCCTGCGGGTGAAGTGACCGAGATGATACCCTCGGTACCCTCCTACGTGATCCCCGGCACCTACGCGGAAAACCTCCGGTTCCTCCGGGACAAGCCCCAGGTCCGGGGGGTGGAGCTTCTCTTCTATTTCTGGGACGGGGAGACCCGGGCCCTCCTGGAGCGGGAGAAAGCCGAGATACGCTCGATGGACGGGCGCTTCCGCTACACGGCCCATCTCCCGGACCAGGTCGATCCCGGGCACCGCGAGATCCTGGAGCTGACGGCCGGCTTCGCCCGGTCCTGGGTGGTCCATCCTCCCGCCGGTCCGGACGGGCTTGCCGCCTTCGCGGACCTTCTGGAGCGCTGGCGCTCGGACTTCGGGGACCGCTTCTTCCTGGAGAACGTGCGGCGGGAGGCCTTCGAGCGGACCCGCGCCGCCCTCCCGGACATGCCCCTCTGCGTGGACGCGGGACACCTCCTTATGGAGGGCGAAAATCCCGCCGCGGTCCTGGCCGGTCTCCTGGAGGAAGGCCGCCGGATCGAGGAGCTCCACCTCCACGGGCTTTCCGACGGCTCGGACCACCGGGCCTTCGGGGAGGACGCCCCGTGGCTGGCCGACCTGGCCCCGTTCCTTCGGACCTTCCCGGGGGTGGCGGAGATCGAACTCTTCTCGTGGGAGGAGGCCGAAGCCGCCCTGGAAGCGGTCCGAAAGGCCGCCCGCCCCGGGGAAGACCCGCGTTAAAGGAGACGGCATGACAAGCCCTATGGATTCCTTCCTGAGCACCCTGGCCCTGGTCTGCCGCATCCGTATCCCGTACAAAAAGGAGCCGGACTACGGCCGGTCGGACTTCTGGCTCCCCGTAGTAGGCGTCCCGGCCGGGCTTTCGGCCCTGGCGGGCTGGGGCTTGGCGGCCTTACTCTTCCGAAGCCCCTGGCTGCGGTCCCTGGGGGCCCTGACCGTTCAGTACCTGGCCTTCAACCTCTTCCACCTGGACGGGCTGGCCGACTCCGCGGACGCGGGGCTGGCCCTTGCTTCCCCGGAGCGGAGGCTGGAGATCTTAAAGGACCCCCGGGTGGGAACCTACGGGCTCTTCGCAGCCTTCCTGGTCCTGGCCGCCCGGACGGCGGCCCTGGCCGGCCTGGGAGGCCGCCCGGGATTCGCGGCCGTACTCCTGGCCGCCCCCGTGGCCGGGAGGTTCGGGGCCGCCCTGGTTCCCCTACTGGCAAAAAGCGCGCGCCCGGACGGCCTGGGGGCGCGAATGAAGGGCTTACGCCCCCTCCCGGCCGCGGCCGGACTCCTTGCGGGACTTTCTCCCGCCTTCCTGGCCGTGCTCCTGGGGCTTCCCGGGGAGGGAAGGATACTGGGGGGCATCCTGGGCGCGGGGATCGGGGCCCTGGCCGCGGGCCTGGCCTCCGGGATAGGGACGGCGGTCTTCTACCGGCGCAGGTTCGGGGGCTTTACCGGGGACGCCCTGGGCGCCGCCGTGGAGCTGGGGGAGCTGGCCTTCCTGCTGGGGGCCTCTGCGCTGGCCGGCGGGGGGGCGTGAGTTGAAGCCCGCTCAGACCTTCCGCATCTTCTCGGCCGCCATCTCCACCGCGTCCACGATCTGCTGGTAACCCGTGCAGCGGCAGAGGTTGCCGGACAGGGCCGTGCGTACGGCCGCCCGGTCCGGGGCCGGGTCGCGGAGCAGGAGGGCGTAGGCGCTCATCACCATGCCGGGGGTGCAGAAGCCGCACTGCACGGCCCCGGCGTCCAGGAAGGCCTGCTGTATGGGGTGGAGGGCCCCGTCGGGGCTTTCGAGCCCCTCGATCGTGACCACGGACTTGCCCAGGACGTCGGCGGTTCGGGTTTTACAGGCCCGGCGGGGCTGGCCGTCCACGACCACCGTGCAGGCCCCGCAGGCCCCCACTCCGCAACCGTTCTTCGTCCCCGTCAGCCCCAGGCGCTCCCGCAGGTACTCCAGGAGCGGGAGGGACGCCTCCTCCTCGGAGACCCCCCGGGGTTCTCCGTTCACGGTTATCCTTCCCGCCTCCCCGGCGGCCGATTTCCGGGCTTCCCTCATCGCAGCTCCTCCGGGTCCAGCCGGATGGGAAGGCTCCGGCAGCGGACGCCCGTGGCGTTATAGACCGCGTTGGCGATGGCGGGCGCCAAAAGCTCGATGGCCGGCTCGCCTATGCCCTTGGCTCCCGTGGGGGAGGCGGGGTCGGGGTTCTCGACCAGGACGCAGTGCATCTCGGGGATGTCCCGGGCTCGGGGGATCTTGTACGAGTCCAGGTTGAGATGGGCGATGCGGCCGCCCTCCTGGCCCAGGTCCTCCGTCAGGGCCATGCCCGCCGCCTGGACCATCCCCCCGTAGACCTGTCCCCGCACGTAGGGAGGGTTTATGGCCCGGCCCACGTCGTGCGCTGCCCAGAGCCCCGTGAGCCGGACCTTCCCGGTGGCCCGGTCCACGGATACCTCCGCGGCCTGGCAGGAATAGACGTAGGTGAAGTAGGCGTCCCCCTGGCCGGTATGCTCGTCCCAGGAGACCGGGGGCGCCCGGAAGGTGGAGAAGGCGTAGGGGTAGACCCGCTTGCCGTACATCCTGGACACCGCCTCCTCCCAGGAGACGGAAGCTCCCCCGGGAACCCCCGCGCGGCCGTCCCGGAACTCGACCCGGGAGGGCTCCCAGCCCAGATCCTCCGCGAGGGTCCGGGCCATGAGCTCCTTGAGGTCCCGGGCGGCCAGGGCCACGGCCCCGCCTCCCAGAATGGTTCCCCGGGTGGCCACGGTGGTGCCCCCGTCGGGTATTAGGGACGTGGAGGACCTCTGCCGCCGTATCCTCTCCACCGGGATGCCCAGCTCCTCGGCCAGGACGAGCATCTGCACCGACTCGGCGCCCTGCCCGTTCTCGTGGATGGCCGCGTCCAGGAGCACCGAGCCGTCCGCCTGGACGTTCACGATCGCGGAGCAGTAGTCCAAGCCCTCGGCTCCCAGGGACGCCCCCCGGTAGGAGACCGCCAGGCCCATGCCGTAGTACTGTCCGTCCTTGGCTTTTCCGCGGGAGGACCGGGCCAGGCGGGATTCGAAGTCGGACTTCCAGACCACCTCGTCCATCACCCGGGAAAGGCTCACCACGTGCCCGGAAAGCCGCTGCCCCGTGATCGTGAGGCCGTCCTGCCTCACCATGTTGATCCTGCGTATCTCCAGGGGCGAGAGTCCGAGCCGCTCGGCGGCCATGTCCATCACCTGCTCCATCGCGAAGTTCACCTGGGGGGAGCCGAAGCCGCGCATGGCCCCGGTGAAGACGTTGTTGGTGGCGGCCGCGCGGATGTCCATGCGCACGGCGTCCACGTAGTAGGGTCCGCAGCACTGGGCCGTGCTCCGCCAGTTCACCCAGGGGGTGACGCTCGTGTACGCCCCGGAGTCGCAGAGCATGTCGATCTCCGCGGCCCGGGCCGTCCCGTCCCTGGAAAAGCCCACGCGGTAGCGCATACGATAGGGGTGGCGCTTGTAGCTCTCCCGGACGGACCACTCGCGGTCGTAGGTGAGCTTCACCGGGCGGCGCAGCTTCCACGCGGCCAGGGCGGCGCGGGCGCAGACGATCGCGGCCGTGTCGTCCTTGCCGCCGAAGCCCCCGCCCGTGGTGGTGACTACCACCTCCACGTCCGAAAGCGGGACGCCCAGGAGGGCGGCGGTGAAGCGCCGGGTGGAGAAGGGATGCTGCATGCTCCCGCGTATCTCCAGGATCCCGTCCGGCCGGGGTATGGCCACCGCGGACTCCGGCTCCATGTAGGCGTGCTCCACGGCCTGGGTCGAAAAGGTCTCGTCCAGGACCAGGTCGCAAGCCTCCATGGCCGCGGCGGCATCCCCCCGGCGCACGCGCCCGTGGTTCGCCAGGTTGTCCGAGCCGCCCCAGCGCACCACCGGGGCCCCGGGGGCCAGGGCCGCCTCGGGATCGGTGACCGGCGCGAGCTCCTCCGCCTCCTCCCGCACCAGGGGTGCGGCGGCCAGGGCTTCTCTCCGGGTCCGGGCCACGACCAGGGCTATGACCTCCCCCTCGCAGGAGACGGAGCCCTCGGCCAGCATGGGATAGTCTTGGACGATCTGTCCGAACCGGACCTTCCCGGGTATGTCCTCCGCCGTGAACACGGCCAGGACGCCCGGGGCCTTCCGCGCGGCCGAAGCGTCCACCCGAAGCCCGGCGGCCCGCACGAAGCGGGTGTACACGGGTACGGCGTGGGCCATTCCCGGGAGGCGGATGTCGTCGGCGTACTGGGCGCGGCCCGTGACCTTGGCGCGGGTGTCGTTGCGGAACGCGGCCTGGGGATTGTCTCGCATAGGAAGGAGTATTTATCGCATGGGCTTGGGAATTTGTAAAGTTTTGAAAAGGGTTCCGTATAATAGATATTTAAATACCTATATATTGACATAGGCTCCGCCATGCTTTAAAATTATGGGAGCGTCGGAAATGCCGGGTCTAATCCCGGCGTTCTTCGCGGTTTTCCTTGAACACCAAAAAAAGCCATGCCTCGGAAGTGCGGGAACCGCGCCCAGATGCAGGTTACGCACCCTCAAAGACATCAAGGAGTTGCCGTCATGAAACGTTCTCTTTTCTCTCTCCTCGCGATCCTCCTGATCGCTCTGGTGGCGTCCTGCGCCACCTCCGGAGACTCTGCGGCCGCCGGTTCCTGGGAAGGCTCAGGCCGGGGGCACG
>CAYTYG010000031.1:0-15752 GCA_964441515.1 uncultured Treponema sp. | reverse complement strand
GCGAGCTGCATCGTCAGGGTGCTCGATCCCTGCGTGATGGTGCCCGCCGACAGGTTGGCCAGGAAGGCGCGCACCACCCCGATGGGGTCGACCCCACTGTGTTCGAAGAAGCGCGCGTCCTCGGCCCGAATCCCTAACCCTTGATGCCGCCTGCCAGCGAGCCCTTCACGAAGTACTTCTGCACCCAGGGGTAGGCCATCATCATGGGCAGCATGCACTCGAAGTACTACGGCCCCGAATGGCGGCCCAACGACGGCCGGGTCCCGCTGGCCTCCGCACTCCACCCGAAGAACGAGCCCTGGCAGGACTTCCCAGGATAGTCCAGGCCGCCTTCGCACGTCCCGGGGGCGCCGGCACGGGCGAGGATTTCGAGCGGTCCTTGTACATCCTGCGGAAATGCATGGAGAGGGAGGCAAAAAACGCCGGGTTCGGGCTGGACGACTTCTCCGTTCCCTCCCTGTCCTCCAGGACCATCGTCTACAAGGGCATGTTCGTAGCCTCGCAGTTTTCCTCGTTCTACCCCGACCTGGCCGACCCGGAATTCTCCAGCCCCTTCGCGGTGGTCCACCAGCGGTACAGCACGAACACCTTCCCCTCCTGGCCTCTGGCCCAGCCCTTCCGGATGATCGCCCACAACGGGGAGATCAATACGCTGCGCAAGAACGTCAACGCCATGAAGGCCCGCCAGTCCACCCTGGAATCCCCCCTCTTCGGCAAGGCTCTTCACAAGCTTTTCCCCGTGCTGCAGGAGGAGGGATCCGACAGCGCGATGTTCGACAATGTCTTCGAGCTCCTTGTGCGCGCCGGGCGGTCGCCGGAGCACGCCTTCCTCATGATGGTGCCCGAACCATGGGGACGAAACGATCCCGATCCGCGGCGAGCCTTTTACGAGTACCATTCCGCGGTCATGGAGAGCTGGGACGGCCCCGCGGCCATGGTCTTCTGCGACGGCGCGACCCTGGGCGCGGCCTCGGACCGCAACGGCCTGAGGCCCTTCCGGTACGTCCGAACCCGGGACGGACGTTTCATCGGCGCCAGCGAGGCGGGCGCCCTGGAGGTGGAGGAATCCCTCGTCCTGGAGAAGGGTAAACTGGAGCCTGGAAGGATGCTGCTGGCGGACTTCCGGAGCGGGGAGCTTCTGGACGACGGCCGGGTCAAGTCCGCAGTCTTCCGGGGCGCCCCCTACGCCGAATGGCTCGCGGAGAACCGCATAGAACTCTCGGGGCTCCCGGAGCCGGATTCCCCGGCCGCCGTCCGGACAGGCGGCGGGGGAGCGAGGGCCCGGGCGTTCGGGTACTTCGGCTTCGACGCCCGGGCGGACCGGGTGCTGGGTCCCATGATCCTCACGGGCCGGGAGGGAGGCGCCGCCATGGGTACCCGCCGGCCTCCCGCGATCCTCTCCGGGAGGCCGGAAAGCCTTTTTTCCTATTTCCGGCAGATCTTCGCCCAGGTCACGAACCCTCCCATCGATCCCGTCCGGGAGGGAGCGGCCATGACCCTGGAAAGCTACATCGGGCGGGAGCGAAACCTCCTGGAGGAATCCCCCCGGCACTGCCGGCAGCTCCGGCTGCCGCACCCCCTGCTCACGAACCGGGAGGTGGAAAGGCTCCGCGCCGGCGGCCTGGAGGATTTCCGGGTTTGCACCGTTTCCCTGGCCTTTTCCCTTTCCGACCAAGGACAGGCGACCCTCCCGGCTCCCGGTTCCCGGCTCAAGGCGGCGGTGGACGCGATCTGCACGGCGGTGGAGCTGAGGGTGGACGAGGGGTACAGCCTCGTCATCCTCTCGGACCGCGAGGTGGACGAAGGCCGGGCGTCCGTACCCGCTCTCCTGGCCCTGGCGGCCGTCAACCGGCGCCTCGTGGAGTCCGGCAAGCGGCACAGGACGGGCCTGGTCGTGGAGACCGGGGAGGCCCGGGAGATCCACCACGTGTCCCTCCTGGTGGGGTACGGGGCCAGCGCGGTGAATCCCTGGCTGGTCTTCGAGGGGATGCCCGAACTGGCGGCCCGCTGCGCGCCCCCGGGGTGCGCGGCGCCGGACCCGGAGGAATGTTCGGCCAACTACGTGGAGGCCGTGAAGAAGGGCATCCTCAAGACCATGTCCAAGATGGGAATATCCTCCATATCCTCCTATCGGGGCGGGGGCATTTTCGAGGCCCTGGGCCTCTCCCGTACGTTCGTGGAGGCCTACTTCCCGGGCACGGAAAGCCGGGTGGGCGGGGCCGGCCTGGCGGAGATCGAGGCGGACGTGACGGTCCGCCATAAGGAGGCCTACGGGCCCGGCGGGCGGGAAAAGAACCCGGCTTTAGCCGGGGCTCCCGGGGCGGCGGACCCATCCGTCCAGGCGGAAGTCCCCTGGCCGCCGGGGCTGGCGGCCCTGCTTGCGAAGGCCGCGCGCCGGGACGACGAGGGCGCGTACCGTGAGTATGCTGGAGGAATATCCTCCTCTTCCCGCCCCCCCTTCGCCCTGCGGGACCTCTTCGAGTTCAAGACCCGGGATCCCATCCCCCTATCCCGCGTTCAAAGCGTCCAGGATATCGTTTCCCGGTTCAGCGTAGCCGCCATGTCCTGCGGCGCCCTAAGCCCGGAAGCCCACGAAGCCCTGGCGGCGGGCGCGAATTCCGCGGGGGCCTGGAGCTGTTCCGGGGAGGGCGGGGAGGATCCCGAGCGCGACAGGCCCGGTCCGGGCGGCGTCTCCCGGGCCAGCGCCTCCCGGCAGGTGGCCTCCGCCCGGTTCGGGGTCACGGCCCGGTATCTCGCCTCGGCGCGGGAGCTCCAGATCAAGATCGCCCAGGGCGCGAAGCCCGGCGAGGGGGGGCAGCTCCCGGGCGCCAAGGTGGACGGGTACATAGCCCGACTTCGGCACGCCTCTCCCGGAACCACCCTCATAAGCCCCCCGCCCCACCACGATATCTACTCCATCGAGGACTTGTCCCAGCTGGTCCACGATCTGAGGTGCGTCAACCCGTCGGCCCGCATATCGGTCAAGCTGGCGGCCCAGGCGGGCATAGGGGCCGTGGCCGCGGGAACCGCGAAGGCGGGCGCGGACTGCGTGATCGTCTCCTCGGGGGACGGGGGCACCGGGGCCGCGCCGCTTTCCTCCCTCGACTATACGGGCAATGCATGGGAGACATCCCTTCCCGAGATACGCCAGGTCCTGGCCATGAACGGCATGGGGGACCGCGTCTCCGTGCAGGTGGACGGGAGGCTCCGTTCGGGCCGGGACGTAGTGATAGCCGCGATCCTGGGGGCCCACGAGTTCGCCTTCGGAACCGCCGCCCTGATCTCCCTGGGGTGCGTGGCCTGCGGCCAGTGCGACCGGGGCGTCTGTCCCGCGGGCATAGCCACCCAGAGGGCGGAGCTACGGGCGCGCTTTTCCGGAAAGCCGGAGCACGTCGCCCGTTTCCTGCGCTTCGCGGCTCGGGAAACCCGGGATATCCTGGCTTCCCTGGGCATGGGGAGCCTGGACGAGGCATCGGGCCGCTACGATCTTTTGGATTTTCGGGGCCGGGGCCGGGACGGCCGGGGGGGCTGCCTGGACTTCTCCGGCGTCGTCCAGGCCCTGGAGTTGGCCAAGCGCCACCTCATCCTGGAGACAGAGGGCGGGGAAGGTTCCGAATCCCTCGCTCTGCCTCCCCCGCCCGCGGGTCTCGCCGCGTTCGAGAACGCTCGGAGGCCTCCCTTCCCGGCGCCGGCCCTGGACGAGAAGCTGATCGAGCCGGTGTGCCGTGCGTTCTCCTCGGGAACCGCCTTCAAGGCCGAGTATCCCATCCGAAATTCCGACCGCTCGACGGGAGCGGCCTTGAGCGGGGAGCTCACGCGGCGCGGATTCACCTTGGCTCCGGGATCCGCGCGCGTCCGGTTCAAGGGCTCCGCGGGACAGAGCTTCGGGGCCTTCCTCGTGACGGGGCTGTCCTTCGAACTGGAAGGCGAGGCCAACGACTTCGTGGGAAAGGGGCTTTCCGGGGGGCGCATCGCCATCCGGCCGCCCGCGGGCGCCGGATTCGCTCCGGAGGACAACGTGATCGCGGGAAACGTCTGCCTCATGGGGGCCACGTCCGGGGAGCTCTACCGAAACGGCCGAGCCGGCGAGCGCTTCGCGATACGAAACTCCGGCGCTGTCGCCGTGGCGGAAGGGGTGGGCGACCACGGCTGCGAGTACATGACCGGGGGGCGGGTCGTCGTGCTGGGCGGGACCGGGACGAATTTCGGGGCGGGCATGTCCGGGGGAACGGCTTACATCCTGGATCTCGACGGCCTTGCCGCCTTGCGGGTCGACTCCGAATCGGTGTCCGTGGCTGCCCTCGTGGATTCCGAGGACGAGTTCGTTCTCCGGGAGGATATCGAACGGCACAGGGCCGCGACGAAAAGCCCCCGGGCCGCCGCCCTGCTGGACGACTGGGAGACCTTTCTCAAGCGTTTCGTCAAGGTGTTCCCCGGGGGCCGGGACCCGTCCTCGCGGGGCGCGGCCTGAGGCCCGGAACGGATTTCCCGCGGGAACCCTCGCGGGTTCGGCCGCGGCTCTTGTTTTCCGGGCTGACCCGTGTACTATTTAAAAGAAACCGTTAGATCGGGGGGGCGCCATGAATCTCCGGCATCTCGGGTACAGGGTATTCCAGACCGCTTTTCGCGGCGGAAGCTACCTTTTCTCGTTCCGGCCTCCCGAACTCCTGGAAGGGGCGGGAAGCGTCCGCCGGCTTCCGGGATTCATCCGGTCGAGGGGCTTCGACAACGTTCTCGTGATCACCGACAAGGGGCTCCTGGCCGCCCGTCTCCTGGACGGCCTGTTCGAGGGGCTGAAGGCGGAGGGCGTGAAATGGACGCTCTTCGACGGCGTCCAGGCCAACCCGACGATACGGAACATCGAGGACGCCCTGGCCCTCTACCGGGAGAACGGCTGCCGGGCCGTCGTGGCCTTCGGCGGGGGCTCCTCCCTGGACTGCGGCAAGGGCTGCGCCTCCCGGGCCGCCAATCCCCGCAGGACCATACCCGAAATGCGCGGCTACTTCCGGGTGCCCCGGCGCCCCGCCGTCCTGTTCGCGGTTCCGACCACGGCGGGCACGGGCTCGGAGGCGACGGTAGCCGCGGTCATCACGGACCCCGAAACCCACGAAAAGTACGCGGTGAACGACACGAAGCTGATACCCCCCTACGCGGTCCTGGACCCGGAGCTTACCCTGGGTCTGCCCCCGCACATCACGGCAACCACGGGGATGGACGCCCTGACCCACGCCGTGGAGGCCTATATAGGCCGCAGCAATACCGGCCATACCCGCCGCATGGCCGAGGAGGCCGTGGGCCTGGTCTTCCGCCATCTGGAGACGGCCTACCGGGACGGAAAGAACCCGGAGGCCCGTGGGGCCATGCTGCGGGCCTCCTTCTGCGGGGGCGCGGCCTTCACCCGGGCCTACGTGGGCTATGTCCACGCGATAGCCCATAACCTCGGGGGGCTGTACGGGGTGCCCCACGGCCTTGCGAACGCGGTTATTCTCCCCTACGTCCTGGACTTCTTCGTCGAGGCTGCCTCGAAACCCCTGGCGCGCCTGGCGGAGATAGCGGGAACGGCCCGGGAAGGACAGGACGCGGCCGCCAAGGCTAAGGGCTTTATCGAGGCGATCCGGGGGCTCAACCGCAGGATGGGCATCCCCGAGGGCTTCCGGGAGATACGGGAGCAGGACATACCCATTATCGTGCGACGGGCCTTCCGGGAGGCTCACCCCTTCTACCCCGTCCCGAAGTTCATGAGCGGGTCCGACTGCGAGGATCTCGTCCGAAAGCTGATGGCGTAGACGGGCAGCGGGGCGCCCGATCCGCTCCGTTAGGCCATGCTCTTCCCGGCTTCGAAGGCCTTCAGGTTCAGGTCCAAGAAGGAAGCCTTGATGTTTTCCTGGAAGATCTTCGGCCAATCGATTTTCTCCAGGTCCATGGTTTTCACGGTGGCGCCCAGGAGTATGACGTTCATGACCTTGGGATTGCCCAGCTCGGCGGCCCTGGCCGCGGCGTCCACCACGGACGTCCGAGCCCTGGCCGCCAGGGTTTCCAGGATATCGTCCGGATACGCCGCCTTGCCGGAGAGGACGGCCATCGGCTTGATCCTGTAGTCGTTTACCACGACCCTTCCGCCGGGCTTGAGGTATTCCAGCCAGCGCAGGGCTTCCATCTGTTCGAAGGCCACCAGGATGTCCGCCCCACCCAGCTCAATCACCGGGGAGGCAATCTTTTCATCGCCGTAGCGCACCTGGCTGGAGACCGAGCCGCCCCTCTGGGACATGCCGTGGATCTCGCTCATTTTGACGTCGTATCCGGCGTCCATGAGGCCCGTCGTCAGGAGCTTGGAGGCCAGGATGGTGCCCTGCCCCCCGACGCCCACCAGTAGAATGCTCTTGATCATCCTGAGCTCCTTATACGGCGCTTATGGCTTTCTTCGGGCAGATCTGCGAGCATACGCCGCAGCCGACGCACTGGTTCGGGTCTATGGAGGATTTCCGGGCCTCCTCGTCGAAAGAGATGGCCGGGCACCCGCTCCGGATGCAGGCCTTGCAGCCTATGCAGAGGCCTGCGTCCACACGGTACTTGCCCTTGAAGGCGTCCCGGAATTCCTCCCTATCCTGGCTGGTGAACTTCTTGAGGGCGCAGGGCCACCGGGTTATGATGACGCTGGCCTCGTCCAGGCCCAGGGCCCAGTCCAGGGCTTCCCGCACCTGCTTGAGGTCGTTGGGGTTGATCGTGCGGACCTCGCGGATGCCGCAGGCCTTCACCAGGGCTTCCAGGTCCAGGTTCGGCGCGGACCCGCCCTGCAGGGTATAGCCGGTGCCGGGGTTCTCCTGGTGGCCGGTCATCCCGGTGATACGGTTGTCCAGGATGACGTTGACCGTCCTGCTCCCGTTGTAGGCGGTCATAAGAAGGGAATTGATCCCGGTGTGGAAGAAGGTGGAGTCTCCCAGGACCGTGACCACCCGGGGGGCCTTGCCGTCGGCGCGCAGGTCGAAGACCTGCTGGGCCCCGTGCCCCGCGCTGATGCTGGAGCCCATGCAGATGGCCGTGTCCATGGCGCTGTAGGGCTCCGCGAAGGCAAGGGTGTAGCACCCGATGTCCCCGGCCACCAGGAGGTTCTTGCGCCGCCCCAGCTCGTAGAAGAAGCCCCGGTGCGGGCAGCCCGAGCAGAGGGTCGGGGGGCGCGGCACCACCCGCGCCGGGTCGGGCTCCGTCCTGTCCAGTGTCTTTCCGTGGACGGCCTTCCGAAGGACGTCCGGGGTCAGCTCCCCGTAGGCCGGGAAGAAGTTTTTCCCCAGGCAGTCGAAGCCCGCAAGGCGGACCTGGCTCTCGAGGATGGGGTCGTTCTCCTCGACGACGTAGATCTTTTTCACGGAGCCGCAGAAGCCCCGGATCTTGTCGGCGGGCATGGGATTGGTGAAGCCCAGCTTCAGGTAGGAGGCGCCCTCCCCGAAGACTTCCCGGGCGAAGCAGTAGGCGCAGCCCGAGGCCAGGACGCCGATCTCGGAGCCGTTCCGCTCCACCCGGTTCAGGGGGCTTTCCTCCGCGTAGGTCCGGAGCCTGCCCTGGCGCTCTTCGACCGCGGCCCTGCGCCTGCGGGCGTTGGCTGGCACCACGACGTACTTGGATGCGTCCTTGGCGTAGTTTCGGATGGGGACTTCCTCCCGGTCCGAGCACTCCACGATGCCCTTGGAGTGGCAGACCCGGGTGGTAAGCCGAACCAGGACGGGGGTGTCGTACTCCTCGCTCACCCGGAAGGCCTCCTTGACCATGTCCAGGCATTCCTGGCTGTCCGCGGGTTCGAAGAGGGGGATCTTGGCGAAGGCGGCGTAGTTGCGGTTGTCCTGCTCGTTCTGGGAGGAGTGCTGGCCGGGCTCGTCCGCGCTCACCACCACGAATCCCGCGTTCGTTCCCGTGTAGGCCATGCTGAGCAGGGGATCCGCGGCCACGTTCAGGCCGACGTGCTTCATGGCCGCCATCGCTCGGGCCCCGGCGATGGCCGCCCCCATGGCCGCCTCGAAGGCCACCTTCTCGTTGGTTCCCCACTCGGCCTTCACCTCGTCCCGATACTCCGCGAGGGACTCCAGGATCTCCGTGCTCGGGGTGCCCGGGTAGGCCGAGGCGAACCTCACGCCCGCTTCCCAGGCCCCGCGCGCGATCGCCTCGTTGCCGGTCATCAGTCTCTTCATCGTTCGCCTCCGTGTCCCGGAAATATCCCGCGGCTCGGTCCCTTACCGGGCGGCCATGGCTATCAGGCCCGCCAGCGCGATGGAATGCAGCTTGCCTTCCGCGGTCTCCGCCCGGCTGGTCAGCACGATCGGGCAGGAGGCCCCCAGGACGATCCCCGCCATGCGGGCTTGCGCAAAATAGACAAGGGTTTTGCCGACAAGGTTTCCGGATTCTATGTTCGGCACCAAAAAGAGGTCAACCTCCCCGGATATCTCGCTCCCTATGCCCTTGTGCTTGGCCGCCCGCCGGCTGACGGCCACATCCAAGGCTATGGGTCCCTCGAGGATGCCGGCGGGGATCTCCCCCCGGGCGCGCATCTCGACCAGGGCCTGGGCGTCCGTCGTGGAGGGCATCTTGGGGCTGATCTTTTCGTTCGCCGAGAGGAGGGCCACCTTGGGATTGCGGATCCCCAGGCGGCCCAGGGAATCCAGGGCGTTCAGGAGTATGGCCTTCTTCTCGGACAAGGTGGGGCTGATGTTGATGCCCCCGTCCGTGTAGAAGTGCAGCTTCTCCTGCCCGGGTATCTCGAAGGCGGCCAGATGGCTCAGGAGGGAGCCCGACTTCAGGCCGTTTTCCGGATCGAGCACGGCCCGCAGGAAGTCGCTCGTATTGATGAGTCCCTTCATGAGGGCGTTCGCCTCGCCGGAGCGGATGAGCTTCGCGGCGCGCCCGACCGCGAGGACGTCGTCCGGTTCGTGGAGGATGCGGATGTCCTCCATTCCGGCCGCGGCGGCCATGGGCCGTATCCTGTCCTCGTCCCCTACCAGGATGGCGTCGGCTATGCCCTTCTCGCGGGCGGCCTTGGCGGCCTTGAGGACGTCCTCGTCCTGGGCCGCCGCTACCGCCAGGGTCATCTTCCCCCGCTTCCTGCAGGCCTTAAGGACATCGGAAAAGGTTTTAAACCCGGATCCTTCCATAGATAGGCCCCCCGCCGAGCGGACCGCCGCAGTCCCTCCGGACGGTTTCCGCGCAAGCTCCCATTACTATGGAAAAGGATATAGTAGACGAATTCACGGCACCATGATAAAAAGAACAAATTTCGACTTGTTTTTTTCCAATATGATGGGAAAACCGGTTTGAAAACTTCAGAATGAAGGAAGGCGAGCGTGGATAGCCTGGATGTCCGTCTCCTGGAGCTCTTGCAGGAAGATTCCCGCAGGAAGGTCAGCGAACTCTCCAAGCTGCTGAACCTGAGCCGGCCCTCCGTGGCCGAACGGATGGCCCGACTCAAGGACTCGGGGGTCATCGAGGAGTTCACCGCCCGGGTGTCCCTCAAGGCGATAGGCCGGGACACCATGCTCATCATCCACTTGAGCTCCCTGAAGGTCTCGCCCCGCATCTTCGAGGCCCGGATCGAGGGGGACACGGACATCCTGGAGTGCCACCGGGTGACGGGGGAGACGGATTACATCATCAAGGCGGCGGTCCGAAACATGGAGGAGATGCGGATGCTGATAGACCGCCTGATGCCCTTCGGGGACGTGAGCACGTCCATCGTGATCCTTTCTCCCATATCCCACCGGCACGTCCTTCCCAGGGATGTCGTGTAAAGCGCGCCGGGCGCCGGCCCGGGACCGGCGTTTTTATAGGGAGACGGGGATCTCCGCGGGGGAATACCGGGCGTGCATGGACGAAAGGTCGTCCCTCCGGCCGTAGGCCAGGATCATCCGGAGGCTGCCCCCGGAGATGTAGGCCGCCGCGGGCAGGGAGAACTCCAGCGTCGTCCTGCCGCCGGACTCCAGGACGGCCTGGGATGCAAGCTTCCGGACCGGGTTGGGGCTGTGCCGGCGCCCGCTTCCGGTCTCCTCGCTGACCACTTTTTTCCCGGCCTCGTCGTAGGCCATCACCATGAACGCCCCGTCCATCCTCAAGGATCCGAGCCCCGCGGCCACCCAACCCGGGGTGGGGGCTTCCAGGGCCACGTACAGGACGCTCCCGTCCCGGGACAGGGAGAGATGGAGGGTCATGTCCCGGTAGGTCCCCCGGAAGGAATACTCCCCGTCGCGCACCAGTCCGTCCGCGGAGGGCGCGTTCGACGTGGGTGACAGAACCTGGGCCTCCAGGGCCGCCGCAACGAGGGACAGGGCAAGGATCGCGATCCCGCGTTTCCTCATATTCTTCCTCCCTTGTATAAGGTTTCCTAGGTTTCGGTCCCGGCGTCCGACCGGGGACCGGATTTGACGGTATCCGATCCTCCCCGGTTCCGGAGGCGGTACCGCGCATAGATCCCGAGGGATAAGAGGGTCCAGAAGGCCAACCACGCGGCTCCCGCGGGGTTCGCGGAAAGGTCGGAACTGGATGCCAAGAGGGCGTGGACAAGGATAAGGACGGCGACGGGCACGTAGGCGTTGTGGATGGTCCGGGCTTTCTTGTAGGTTATTCCCGTCCGCCGTAGGAAGGCTTTCTTGAAGGCAGCCAGGAAGGGGACGCGGGCGAGGACGGAGTTCGTCATGATCAACGCCGCGAAAGCGGCCAGGAGAGTGAGGCCCAGGAAGGCGGCGAATCCGAGCGCGGCCCGGAGGCTGGAGGGGCTGAACCCGCCGGCCAGCTTCAGGGAAAGGTGGGCGCCCGCCAGGACGATGATAACGGCTGGAACGGTCCTGTGGAGGGCCAGCAGTCCCTGGGCGCCGAGCGCCTTCACCGCGAAGGCGGGCCGGGCCGCCAGGATAAACTGGTTCAGGACCAGAACGATGGTTGAAATTCCCAGGACCACGGAAACCGTGTAGGAGTCCGGGCCCAGTCCCGCCGCAGCGAGATAGGGAACCAGGGGCGCTGCCAGGGTCAACGCGTACAGGAGAACGAAAACCGCTTTCCTCATCCCACCAACTCCTTTCCGCTCAGCCTCCGAAAGTGTCGGGTTCGAATCCGGCCAGGGCCAGGTATTTCCGCGCCGCTTCGGACCAGGAGCCCCGGGCCACGACCAGGTGATTCCCCAGGGGAGCCTCCAGCAGCTCCCTCAGGCGCCGCGGCTCGGCTCGCACCACGATCTGCGTCCTGCACAGCCCCTCCCGCCTCGGGCTTTCCGTGATCTCCGCCTCGGCGATCCAAGTCTGCCGGAGGTCCCCGCCCCCTATGCGGGAGATCGTCACGGGCCCCTTGGGAAAGGTTCCCGCCACCGCCACCCCAAGCCCGGACTCGAAATGGGTCCGGATCCTGTATCCGGATAGACCACGCAGGGGGACGGTGCAGTGCGCCAGGAGCATCTGGCCGGCTTCCGCGTCGACGAACGAGGGGTTGGCCATCCACGCGGGCTCTCCGGTCAAGGCGCGCATCCAGGCGAGGGCCAGGATGGAGGGGATGTCCCCCTCGCAGCCCGAGTCCACGCCTTCGTCCGCCAGGCGGGAGAGGGCGTAGCAGCCCGTGGATCCGTCCATCGTGACCAGGTCGAAGCAGCGAAGGGTGAGGGCGTCCAGCCGGAGGTCGTCCGCAAGGTCCCGGAGGCCCCGGTAGACGCTCCAGGACTTCCCGAAGTCCGCCTCCGAGGGGCCCGTCCGGGAATCGGAGCCCTCCCAAAATTCGACGGCCGCCGAATCCGGCTTTTCCCCGGATTCCCGGACGGCCTCGATCCGCCGAAGCAGCTCGCGGATATCGACGGGCACCAGGGAGGCGCCCCAGGAGGCTGCCGCCGTTTCCGCCTTCTGGCTGGAGGCGACGAGCCATTCGGAGGGCTCGCCCACGACCCCGACCCGCAGGGCCGCCATGCGGCTTACGGCGGAGAGAGCGCCGACGTTCCGCTCGAGCTCCGCCCTGCCGGCGGCGTCGGAGGGGCCTTTGAGCAAGACTATGGTCCCGCTCCCCCCTTCCTGGCGTACCCGGGCCAGGGTCTCCAGGGCCGCGGGCAGGGAATTGTGTTCGGGGTGGGCGACGATCAGGACCGGGCGCCCGCGAAGGCCGAGCCCCGACCGCCTCAGGGTCTCCAGTATCCCGCCTTCCGTGCCGCCGGTCAGGACGAAGACGGCCAAGGGCCCCGCTTCCGCTTCGCTCTCCCTGGAAGGCGGGCCAAGGAGACCCGGGTCCGCCCTCTCGCCTCCGGCCTCCGTGAACAAAGGCTCGTAGCGGGAGAATATCTTCTCCACCGCCTCGGCGTCGTGAAGAATGGAGGCGGCTACGACATATCGGAATCCGTTCATTCTGAACTCCTTGTCTGTACGAGGGGCGGCGGAATTCTAAAAAGTTACTGAGTATTTCGCGGATAGTGAACCATCCGCCGGACAAACCGAGCGGATTCGAGCGCAAGGTCTCCTGCCGGTCGGCTCTTGCGGCCATCGGTTTCCGGGGAGTAGTATGAAGGCCGCCGCATTCCCGTATGGAAGAGGGAGGGGACATGATCTTCTGGTTTTCGGGCACCGGCAACTCGCTCCACGCGGCCCGAACAATATCGGAAGCCCAGGGGGAGCGCCTCCTGGCCATCCCGGAGGAGCTGGAGCGAAAGCCGGCCCCCTCGTACGCCCTGGGGAAGGACGAGCTCCTGGGCTTCGTGTTCCCGGTGCACGCCTGGGGCCCTCCCTCGATAGTCCTGGACTTCATCGGGCGGCTTGAGGTCCAGGGGAGGTCGTCCTGCGCCTTCTCCGTCGCGGTCTGCGGGGACGAGGAGGGGCGGACCACGGACATCCTGCGCAAAGCCCTCTCCCGAAGGGGCATCGCCCTGGACAGCGCCTACACGATACGGATGCCGAACAACTATATAATAGCCTTCGACGTGGACACCCCGGAGGTCGAGGGGCGCAAGCTCGCGGAGGCCGTCGAGGTTCTGGCGGGGATCAACGCCGACCTCTCCGCCCGGCGCCGGGGAGTATTCCGCCTCATCCCGGGAAGCCTCCCGGGCCTCAAAAGCGCTGTGGTCCGCCCGCTTTTCAACCGGTTCGGACGGAGCGCGGGCCCCTTCTTCGCCGCCGAGTCCTGCACGGCCTGCGGCCTCTGCGCCCGGATCTGCCCCCTCCACACCATAACGGTGACCGACCGCCCCTCGTGGTCGGGGGCCTGCCTCCAGTGCCTGGCCTGCCTCCACCGCTGTCCGGTTCGGGCGATCCAGTACGGGAAGGGCACGGCGCGCAAGGGGCGCTACGTCCACCCGGACCTCCGGGTCCCGCAGTCCTGAAGGAACACGGCCGCCCCGGCGGTTATTGCGGCTCTTCGATCTTGGTCATCGTCGACTCGTACCCGTATCCCCCGGGGTAGACCCAGGATCCCTCGGCCGTTTTCCCGTCTTTGCTGAAAATGCCCTTGTAGTACGCGGGCGATCCCTTGGCTCCCGCCCAGATCGTCCAGTCGTTGCCGGATAGCTCGTATTCGTAGTCCAGGGTATTCCCCAGGTTGTCGTAGAAACGCGAAACGATCGAGGGGCTTTCCGGCTCCCCGAACGGCCGAAGGTGGCCGATGATTTCCATGCCTGCTACGCGTTCCCCATTCTGGACCAGATCCACCTCTTGGATCAAAAAGAAACCGCCTTCCATCCATCGATAAGTCACGGTGCCCTCGGCGCCCCCCGCCACACGCCATGTTCCGATGAGTTTTTGAAGGGCCTTGAGCTTTTCGCTCGGTTGCGGCGTTTCGAATCTTTCGTTCTCGTGCGTCGACATGCCGTCTCCTTATGGATCGATTTGGATGACCGGAACTTGCCGTCTTCCTTGATCCTGCGATCCATGGGATATACAATGCCTATAATCGTGGAGGAGTTATTTCATAAATCCGCAAAAAAAGATTGGCGGAACGAGCTTCGACGGTCCGGCGTATTGAGTTCGGAATACTTCAGCGACCACTCGGAACTCCGGGCCTTTTCTCCCGGCGAGGGGCTCGCCCGCGTGATTTCGCACTATTGGATACTCCGGTGGGACCTTCCCGAGGGGCTTGTATACCGGCCTATGGAGGCGCTCTTCCCCCACGCGAATTCGGAATTCCGCCGCCGCCTGCTCGCTATCCCGGAGGATTCCGCCCTTGCGGCCGAACTCGACGCGTTTTTCCGGGGCATTCGGATCGAGAACAGCCTCCATGGAAGCGCCGTGCAGTCGATCCTGCAGAGTATCGGCGTCCGTAGGGATCTGCGCAGCGTTCCCGCTGTCTCTAGGGCCTTCGGTATACCCGAAAGGACCTTGCAGCACATTTTCCGGGACGAGGTGGGCGCGAGCCTTCGCTGGATTCTTTTACGGGCCCGCCTCCTGGATGCGGTCGCGGAATCCTTTGACCTGGAGCAGCCCGATTGGGCCGGGATCGCCTACAAGCACGGCTACAGCAGCCAAGCGCACTTCATCACCGATTTTAAGCGCGTTTTCGGAGTCACCCCCGAGGGGTATCGTAGATCGGATACGGGCCGGATTCCCGGAAAGGCCTGAGCTTGGGGAGGGGCCGGGGTTGTCGATATGTAAAAAAGTAAATAAATACCACAATACCTAATTGATTTTTCCCGGCGACGATAGTAGCCTTTTCGTAGGGAAAGAGCCGCCGCAGCGGGAGAGCAGGGGGCGGCCGCCCCAAGGAGGCAGGCATGCGGAAGAGAATCGCCCCGACGGTATCCTGGGTAGGCAAGGTGGACTGGGATCTCAAGCGCTTCCACGGCGACGAGTATTCGACCCACAAGGGATCGACCTACAACAGCTACGCGATCGAGGAGGGGAAGACCGTCCTCGTCGACACCGTATGGAAGCCCTTCGCCAAGGAGTTCGTGGACAACCTGGAGGCCGAGGGGCTCCTGGGCAGGCTGGACGCCGTCATAGCCCAGCACGCGGAGGTGGACCACTCGGGGGCCCTGCCGGAGCTGCTGCGGCGTAGGCCGGGGCTTCCGGTCTACTGCACCGCCAACGGGACCAAGTCCCTCAAGGGCCACTACCACGAGGACTGGGACTTCCGGGTGGTGAAGACCGGGGACGAATACGACCTTGGCAACGGGAAGAAGCTGGTCTTCGTCGAGGCCCCCATGCTCCACTGGCCGGACAGCATGTTCTCCTACATGACCGGGGACGCCATCCTCTTCTCCAACGACGCCTTCGGCCAGCACCTGGCCACCGAGCTCCTCTACAACGACCTGGTGGACCAGGACGAACTCTACGACGAGTGCATCAAGTACTACGCCAACATCCTTACACCCTTCTCCTCCCTGGTGAAGGCCAAGATCGAGCAGGTCCTGTCCCTCAAGCTGCCGGTGAACATGATAGCCACGAGCCACGGTGTCGTCTGGCGGGACAATCCCGCCCAGATCGTGCAGAAGTACCTGGAATGGAGCCAAAACTACCGGGAGGACCGGGTAGCCATCCTTTACGACACCATGTGGGAGGGCACCCGGGCCCTGGCGGACACCCTTGCCCGGGCGATCACGGACGCCTCGCCCTCCACGACGGTGGTGTCCCGCTGCCTATCCAAGTTCGACAAGAACGACGCCCTGACGGACGTGTTCCGGTCCAAGGCCATACTCCTGGGGTCCCCGACCATAGGAAAGGGAATTCTTACGGCCGTGGCCGGCGCGGTCGAGGAGATCAAGGGCCTGGGGTTCAAGGGCAAGAAGGCCGCGGCCTTCGGGTGCTACGGCTGGTCCGGGGAGT
>CAYTYG010000030.1:12515-15767 GCA_964441515.1 uncultured Treponema sp. | reverse complement strand
GAGCCGGAGGATGCCTTTTTCCGCCAGGGACCGCGCGATGCGGGGGTCCAGGTCCTGGGGAAGCGGGGCGTAGGATCCCGGCGCCGCGGGGAGCCGCTCCACCCGGGCGACGCAGGGGGCTATTTCGGAATCCGCAAGAACTTGGTCGAATCCTTGGATGGCATGATCCGGGTTCATGATTTATACTACCATGAGAGCGAGATAAAGAGAAACGGCGCAATCGGCGGGAAATGGAAAGGAGCGCATCGTGTCCAAGGTCTTATCCATCGTCCTGGGCGGCGGAAAAGGCACCCGGCTTTATCCCTTGACGAAGGACCGGTCCAAGCCGGCCGTGCCGTTCGGGGGCAAGTACAGGATCGTGGATATCCCGATATCCAACTGCATCAACGCGGGCTTTAAACAGATATACGTCCTGACGCAGTTCAATTCGGCTTCCCTGCACCTGCACGTCGCCCGCACCTACTTCTTCGATAATTTCTCGGACGGTTTCGTGGAAATCCTGGCGGCCGAGCAGACCCTGACCCACTCCGGCTGGTACGAGGGCACGGCGGACGCGGTGCGCAAGAACCTTGTCCATTTCCGGGACCAGAACCCCGCGCACTACCTCATAGTCTCCGGGGACCAGCTCTACCGCATGAACCTGGACGACATGTACCGCAAGCACGTCGAGTCCGGCTGCGGGCTGACCATTGCCTGCACGACGGTGACCCGGGAGGCCGCTTCCGCCCTGGGCATCCTGAAGGCGGACAAGAAAAGCCGCATCCTCGAGTTCCAGGAGAAGCCGGGCCCCACCAAGGACATCTCCGACTACAAGATACCGCGGGAGCTCCTGGAGGATCGGCGGTCCGGGGGCAAGGATTTCCTGGGGTCCATGGGCATCTATATCTTCGACGCGGCCTTCATGGAATCCGCCTTGGACAACGACCTCATGGATTTCGGGAAGGACGTCATTCCCAAGATTCTCTCGGAGAAACCGGTGAACGCCTATATCTTCAATGGATACTGGGAGGATATAGGAACCATCCGGAATTTCTACGACGCCAACCTGGACCTGACGTCCATCCATCCCCCCTTCAACTTCTACGACGAGAAGTGCCCCATCTACACCCATCGCCGGAATCTCCCGGCGTCCAAGATAAACTACTGCAACCTGGACAGGGCCCTCGCCGCGGACGGATGCATCATCACGAACGCAAACATCACCAGGTCCATCGTGGGAATCCGCACCATCATCGAGACGGGAGCGAGCCTGGACGGGACGATCTGCATGGGCGCCGATTACTACGAGTCGGAGGAACAAAAGGCTTCCAACCGGAAACAGGGGCTTCCGAACATAGGAATCGGATACGGATGCATAATTAAGGGTAGTATCGTGGATAAAAACGCACGGATCGGGGACAACTGCCGCATCGGCATTGACCCGATAGAGCGCAAGGACGGCGACTACGAAGCCTGGTACATCGTGGACGGCGTCATTGTCATCCCCAAGAACGCCGTGATCCCCGCGGGCACCGTGATCTGATTCCCGTCCGATCATGGATTACCCGTCCTGCGTTCTCGTCGTGGTGGACGTTCAGAGGTATTACCTGGACCCTTCCGCCTCGTTCTACCGATGGACCAAATCGAAATCCCCTAGGGCGCTGGAGTACATCACCCGGCGCGTTCGCTCCGACCTGATACCCGCCGTCCTCCAACTCGAGGCGGCCTTCCGCGCCCGGGACTGGCCCATAGCGTACCTCCGGCTCTGCGGAACCGCCCCGGACCGGTCCGACCTCCACAGGTTCTTTCGCGAGGCCTGCCGCCGCGCCGCGTCCGAGGGATACCCGGACCTCTACCCTCTTTGCTCGGAACCCCTTTCGGACGTCATACCGGAACTGGCTCCGGAGCCCGGGGACGCCGTCCTCGACAAGACGACCTTCAGCGGATTCGCCTCCGGGGGCTTTTCGGAGTGGCTCCGAAAAACCGGCCGCCGCGTCCTGGTCCTTTCCGGCCTGGCCACGAGCCAGTGCGTGGACACGACGGCAAGGGACGCGTCGGATCGAGGCTACGCCGTGGTCCACGTCGAGGACGCCCAGGCGGATTACGGATCCGAGGAGCATTATGCCTCCCTCCTCGCTTCCCGCGGGGTCTGCGGGGGGACGATCCTCTCTTCCGGGGAGTTCTGCGCGGATCCGGAAGCCGTGCTTGCCTCTCTTGCGAAACGGGAAGCCCTTTGATCCGGAGAGTCCCCCCGACCGCCCTGTCCTTTGGGCCGGGGCTTCCTCGGACACGGGACGCACAGGCTACCGGATCGTGAGGAAAGCCGGCTCTGTCCCCGCGGAGCCGCGGAGGCGCCCCAGGACGGCGTACCACACGCCGGGTTCGAGCCACTGTTCGAAGGAAAGATCCACCCCCAGCTCTCCCACGTTGGCGTGGCGTTCCTGTCCCTCGGAGTCGTAGACGGCCATCAGAATCCCCGTTTTCTCCGGGGTCTCCAGTTGGAAAACCCGCTTCCCGGCCTCCGAGGCCTCGTAGCGGAAAACCGTGCATCGCAGGCCCGGGAGCAGCGCGGCCCCCGGGACATAGATACGCCAGGCTAAGGGGAACGAAGGGGCGCCCGGGTCGTAATATTTTCCCAGAGAAGCCGCTATGCGCTCCGCGGCCTCTACGGGAGGGCGCGCCGGTGCCTCCAGGTCCATCCCGGCTTCCTCCCGCGCCCGGTTCCCGAACACCCGGAGGGAGCCGTCCCGCATCCGCGCGATAAGGTTTCCCGACGCGGTCCAGATTCCATCCGCCGGTCCGGGCAGATGCGCCCTTTCCAAGAGCTCCCCCGTGTGGGCGTCCCAGGCCTCGACACCCTCCGGGCCGGCCAGATAGACCCTTCCGGCCGTTGCGGCGACGCACGGCGAGAACCGGCCCACCCTTTGGCCGGATCCGTCCGCAAGGAGGGCCCCGGCCGTCCAGACGGGAACCCCATCCGAGAGGTTGTACGCAGAAAGGCTCCCGTCCGAACCGGCGACGTAAAGGCGTTCTCCGTCGCCGGCGGCCTGGACCGGGCCCGCCGCGGGAATCGAATACCGCTCCTTACCGGAGTCGGCGTCCAGGACCCGTATCGCGCCCGTAGTATCCTGGAAGGCCGCGATCCCCCGGAAGGTCCAGACGGGCCGGCCGGAGAAGGGGGCGGCCTCCCCTTTCCAAAGGAAGCCCAGGTCCGGAAGCCCGAGGGCGCTGATTCCCGAAACCTTGGGAACCAGGAGCTTTGCTCCGGAGACG
>CAYTYG010000030.1:5605-12505 GCA_964441515.1 uncultured Treponema sp. | reverse complement strand
GTCTTCCGGCCAAGGGAACACCGAGGTCCAGGAAGGCCAGAGTCGAGCCGTCGGACTCGGAAAGCACCGCGATCCGGCCCTCCGAGGAGAGGCAGGCCAGATATCCGGCTTCCGACGGGAGTATCCAGTCCGATGCAAAACCAGGGCTGGAAGACCATGCCTCGGAGGGGTTGAATGTGCCGGTTTCCCCGGAAAGTCGGAAGGTTCGCACCAAGCCGCCCTCTTCCGCAAGAAACGCCCGGTCTCCCCGCCCCGCGATCGCGGATGCCGGGTGCATGGAATCCCCGGGGAACTTGCGGACCTTCCAAGCCGCGTCCTCTCCGCCCCCCGGAAGGTGAAAAACCCGCCCGAAAAAATCGAGAACGAGGGTGTCCGCCCCGAGGGGCGCTGCGTCCAGGATGCCCGCACCCGCCCCGGGATACAGCTCCCAAGAGCCGTCGAGTCTCTCGGGCCCCGGGGCTGCGAACCACCCGGAAGAATCGGCCGGGTGCGGCCGCGGGATTCCGTCCTCCCCGGCCGGCGCCCCCGGTGATCCCTTTCCGGACAGTGCGGCGCCCTTGCCGCAGGACGAGGAAAGGAGAGCGATGAGTACGGCAGCCGCCGGGAGAAGCGTATTTCGGTGGGCGGAAAAGGAAGGGCTCCTTCTCATGGTCCCGGCTCCTCCCCCGCGTACACCGCGAGCGACCTGCGCACCGCCTCGATCCTACGCAACGAAGCCTCCCGTGCCGCCGCCGCTAACGCACCGCCGGAATCCCGGATAACCTCGGCGACTTCCTGATCCTCCGCTTCTCCCCGGCACCTGCGCAGGCAGACTTCCTCCAGGCCGGCCCATTCCGGGAGTATCGAGCATCCGACCGGCAGACCGTCCTCCCGGGCCGCAGCCCTCAGCTCCGCCGCACCCCGGGCGGTCAGGGCCGCGAATACGGCGGGCTCCGGGTCGGAAAACCGGCCGGAGCCCGCAACCCGGTCGATCCCGTCCGTCGAGCCTCCCCGGACAAGGAGGCCGATCCGAAGGGCCTTGGGAGGTTCCGACGGGGAAGCCGCGGGGCCGGGCAGGACGGATTCCAGGGCCCGTTCCAGGACTTCCGGGGAAACCGGCGCCTCCTCGCCCGCCGCGGTCTTGGAATCGGCCTGGAGTACCGAGAACCCCCCGGGGCCTTGTTCGAACTCGATTTCCACCGTGAAGGTGGAAACAGGCTCGCCGGGGCTTCCGGGCCCCGCCGCGGCCCGGGCCAGCCCCGCCTCGAGGGCCGAAACCAGCCGGCCGAGGGCTTCCTCGTAGGCGGCCTTGAGCGCCTCGGGTGCGGAATCCCGGCGGAGTGCGGCTCGCAGGGCGGGATCCCCCATATCCGCCAAGAGATCCAGCCCGCCCCTCCCCCGGGCCAAGGCGCGTTCTAGCTCCGCAATGCTTCGCGCTTGGGAGAAACGGGCCTTGGTATCCGCTTCCGGGGCGGCCGCGGGAACCGCACCCGCGCAGGATAGAAAGATCCGCACGGACCGGGAAGAGAGCCCATGCTCCATCCGCCAGCGATGGCGCTCCTCCGGGGAAAGTCCGGACAGGAAACCGGTCAGGAGGTCGATGCCGGGAATCCCGGCCGCCCGCAACGCCCGGCTGCGGGCTTCCGGCTCTAGAAGGGCGAGAAGACCCGCGGCTTCCTCCGCCCTCCGGCTCTCCTCCGGGGTCCAAGCCAATTCCGGGACCGCGAGCGCCGCGGCCGCCGCGCGGACCGCATCGCCCGCCCGGCGCAGGGTGCGCATCTTCTCCGCAGCCGCCGCCAGGTTCGCATCCTTCCCATACGGAAGAGAAACCGCGTCCCTGCCGTCCGGCAGGAGTCTCCGGGCCACTTCCCCGGGTTCGACGCCCAGGAGGGCCCGAAGGGCAAAGCGCCGGGAAGGGGCGTCCAGGCTTCCGGCCCGCTCCGCGATCCTGAGGCATTCCTTCGTACAGCCGGGAATCCTGCTCGTACGCTCCCGCAGTTCGGCCGCGAGCCCGTCCAGGGCGGCCTCCGGGGCCTTGTCGATGTAGGGCTTCAGGATCTCCGAGAGCCTATCGGCGCTCTTCCGCACGCCGGCTTTCGCCTGCGCAAGGGACGGCCCTGCCCCCGCCCTCCAGGTTTCCGCGGCGCCCGCCTCGACAAGGGCTTTGAACGCCGAGGATTCCGCTTTTCCCGCAAGGGAAAACCGCAGCTTCTCCGAGGTTTCCGAATACCGCCGGAGGAGGTCGTTCCGGGAGGCCAGGGATGCGTCCAGGGCCGCGAGGGCTTCCCGCGCCCTCCGGGCATCCTTGTCGGGGAGGAAGGCGAAGAGATCCGTGGCCGCGTACCCCGGGAAGCCCGCCAGGAGAAAAATCAGAGCCGTAAAGGCCGAGGCCATTCGGGGTCCAAGGGAACTTTTTTTCAACGCGGGACCTCGAACGCCCCCACGTCCTTACGAATCGTCCCTCCCGGAATGCTTCCGTCGGGAGAAGGAATCTCCAGGGGGTAGGCCCCTCCGACGCCCTCGGACGAGGGGGGAAGCGTGGGAAGCCCGGCATAGTCCTTCCGGTCGGATCTTCCGAAGGCATCCTGGAAATTCGGCCCGTCCGGGGGAGCGGCGATACGGTTCAGCGCCTCCACCGTGGCCGCCGGGGAGGGGCCGGTAAGGAAGGTGCGGAACCCGGAAAGGGCGTTTCGGACGACGGTCCCGCGTTCCGGGGCTTGGTCCGCCCGTATCAGTATCCCCTCCCCGATTACGTCCAGGAGGACGCAATTGCCCAAACGCACTCGGGAATCCTTCAGATTGAGAAAAATCGTCCGTCCCGAGGAGAGGGACACGGTCGAATGCAGGATGTCCCCTTGGGCTCCCTCAAGGGACGCGAAGGATATTCGGCCTTCGCACTCCAGGTCCATGGACGCCAGGTATATTACGGCCTGCCCCGCCTCCAAACGGAAAGCCTCACAGTACCCGGAACCCCGGGCCTTTACATAGGTATTCCGCAGGTCGGTCCGGGACCCTACGCCCCGGACCAGGGTGAAGCCGCCGGAGGTGAGGGTTTCGGACCTCATTCCGTGTATTTCGGCGGTACCCTCCCGGAAGGAAAACGCCGTCAGGTAACCGACGGCCCGTTCCGCCCGGAGACGGAGGCCCGTGATTCTAGTCTCTCCGCCCCGGGAATCCACGACCCGGGCGAAGAGGGCTCCCGAGAGGCGAATCGAGGTGTCCGCCAGGGAAACCCGGGAGTTCTCCGCCTGCACCACCGCGAGTTCCCCGGGGGCGGACAGGCTCAAGTCCAGGCCGGACGCCTCCAGGCTTCCCTCCCGAACCTCCGCGAAAGCCAGATCCCGCCGCCGTTCCGCGGTTATGGAAAGGTTCCTCAGGACGATGCCGGTCCCGTAGACCAGGAAATAGGGACACTCCCCGCCCGAAACGTCGATGCGGCTGCGGCTATCGGAAACGGTCTCCCAGGTCTCGTCGCAGCCCCCGAGTATCTCCACGGAAGCACCGGGCCGCAAGGGCTCTCCCAGGGGAACGTCGCCCTGCACGCGGACGAAACGTTTTCCGGCCCGCACAGCCGCGTCCACGCCCGCAGAGAGGGAGGCAAGAGGATTGCGCGGGCCGCCGCCGGCGGAATCGCTGCCCCAGGAGGCCACGTACACGGAGGCCCGATCTATCCGTACGGCGATGGGGCCCATGACGCCCGATTTGTTTCCCGCGGCGTCCAGGGCATAGGCATATACCTCGTAGGCCCGGGGCCTTTCCCCGCTCCCCTCGAGCCGCACGGGACCCTCATACGTCCTATATTCTGGTTCCCCGGCCGCGCCTTTCTCCGCGACCGCGAACAGCACCGTCCCTTCCCCGGGCTCGAAGGCCACCAGGCGGTCGTCCTCTTCCTCCCCCTCCAGGCTTCCCGCCGCGAGTCTCGGCGGGGAGGGAGGAAGGCGGTCCACGACGAAGGATACGAAACGCTCGTCCGATCCGGAGGCTTCCGGGGTGGAATCGGAAAACGCCCTCAGGCGCAGGGTGTAGCTGGTTTCCTTGCCCTCCTCTCCCGGGAAAACGACGTCCTCCCCAAGGAGAGGGGAGGCACCGGTCACCGGTTTCGGGAGCCCCTCCTCGGATGCCTCATAGCGCACCACGGTTCCCAGAAGAGCCCGGGGACGCACGCCTTGGTTGGTGACGCCCCCGGAGGGAAACCCGGCGATCTCCGGAAGGCCGGTCTGCCGGGTAGGCGCGAGGTTCACGGAACGGACCGAGGATGCAGCTCCGTTCGGTCCGACGGACCTGTATCGGACTACAAGCCCCTCGGATCCCTCGGGAACCATGACCGGCACGGGGGCCGCGTAGGGCGTGAACGCCCCTTCCCCTACGGAAAACTCGATGCGAAAGGGGAAAGGATCCCAGGAAAGAAGGACCGTCCTGGTTCCCGAGGGGGATACGACCCGGGGTTCCGGGGGCTCGGGCGGCGCCTCGGTGGGATCCCCGTAGGTAAAAGAAACCTCCAGGGGCTCCGGGGCAAGCCGCAGCTCCCCCGCTTCCAGGGCTGCGCACCTCACCACCAGCGGGCCCGTCCATCCCGGAGGTGCGGAGAGCTCCATCTGGGCCTTCCCGGAGACCTGGGGGAGTTCGGTATAATACCGGCCGTCCCGGGGGTCCGGAGGTCCGACGGCGGCGAACAACCTCCGTTCCCCGCTTGCCGGGAAAGCAAGCCGTACGGTTCCCGGGGTCCGGCTCTCGGCGGAGTATTCGATCGCCGCGCCCTCCGCGAGGACGGACCTGCCGGCTTCCGCGTTGACGGGGGCGTACGCCCCGGCAGGATCGGGCTCCACGGAGTAGCGCGCCGTCAGAACGGGACCCGGCGTTCCCGAGGAATCGACGGCGTAGGCGGAGAGCGTCCAGGCCCGGGTGCCGTCCCGCGGCCTATCGATGCGGGGAGGATCCTCGGGATCGTAGACCCGGAACCCCCCGGAAGGCCTATCCCGGGCTTCCAGGGAGTAAAAGATCACGGCTCCCGCCTCCGCGGAAATCTGCAGGGCCACGGGGCCTTCGTAGCTTCCGGATTGAGGATGCACCGTGGGGGCCGCCGGGGGCAGGCGGTCGATCACGTAGAGGGCTTCCCCTTCCACACGCTCCCCTCCGCGCTGACTGCGAACCTGGATGCGGTAGACCCTCTCCTCCCGCGGAAAGGCCTGCAGTTCGATGGCCGCCGTCCAAGGCCTCCAGATGCCGTCCCCGTTCTCGACGAATCGGTATTCCGCGGCCCCCCCGGGCGGCAGGTTTAGGCTCACCCGGGTGTAGGAATACCGGCCCGGGGCGGGATTCCAGGGGACGCCGCCCTCCTGGGCCCCCGCGGAGAGGGCCAGGGCGAGGATCAAGGGATATAGAAACAGGGAACGACGACCCATCTTCTACTTCTTTAGGCCCGTGAAGATTTTTTCCAGTTCCGGATCCTGGGGGTAATAATGAGTCCGAAGTTCATCCTCCGTGAGCCCGACGAGCTCATGGCTCATGTAATGGATCCAGACCTCGTCCTCCGGGGTCTCCACCTCGACCTTCCGGCAGTAATAGTCCGGGCGTATGGGAAGCTCTTCCTTGCGATACTTGGCGGACTTGTAGTCGTGTACGGCAACCTTGATGTCCTCCCGGGGTAGCCCCTTCTCCAGCAGGATCTGCACCAGATAATTTACCGTGCGCCCGGAATCGAAGATATCGTCCACCAGGAGCACCCGGTCCCCGTGGCGCAGGTACTCGGGACTGTAGGTCCATCCGTCTATTCGGATCTGCTCCTGGGCGGAAACGTCCGTATAGGAGTGCGCGACCACGGCGGCATAGAAGACGGGCCGATCCGCGCCCCGTACCATCTTGAAGTACTCGGAGATGACGTTCCCAAGGTACGCCCCTCCCCGAAGGGAGACGTAGATGATGTCCGGTATGAATCCGTCGGAATGTATCCGGTGCGCGAGTTTCAGGGCGTTGTTTCGTACCAGATCATACGGCAGGAATTCCTTGCGCATCGGCCGTCCTTTCGCGGGACATCCCGCGGAAAACCTTCCGCTCGTCCCGAATCCGAGCCTCGGAGCCCTGTCCTAAAAAAAAGGGCCGTCCGGCGCGGCCGGGACGGCCCCAATTCTAGCCTCAGTTGCGTATGAAGGCAAGAGAAGACAAGGTCTGCCCGTTTCTCTGGAAGGTGAACTGCAGCTTGGACTCCTTGGGATCGTTGATCGCCCGGTAGAAATCCGCCGCGTCCTTGACCTTCCTGCCGTTCACCTCCTGGACCACATCGCCGGGCTTGAGGCCCACCGTGTCCGCGGGGGACTTCCCTATCACGTTGGCGATGTACACCCCGGAGGCGCCCTTGGGCACGCTGTCTTCGGGTATGCCGTTCGCGGACAGCGAAACGGCCTCCAGCCCGGGGAAGAGACGGGAGTTGTCGGAAACTTCCTTCCGGGATTCGATGGTGACGGTGATGCTCCTCTCCCGGCCATCCCGGATAATACGGAATTCCGCCTTCCTGCCCGCCGGGAGATCCCCCACCTGCCGCACCAGCTGGTCCAGGGACGCCACCGGGCGCCCGTTCAAAGCGATGACGTAGTCTCCCGGGAGTATCCCGCCCTTCTCCGCGGGGCTCCCCATGTAGAGGCTGCCGATGAAGGCTCCCTTGCGCCCGGCAAGGTCCATCTCCCGGGCCGTGGCCTTGTCCAGGTCCTTGAGAAGTACGCCGAGCCACCCGTACTCGACCTTGCCGCGGCCGATGATGTCTTCCAGCCCCTTTTTCAGGTTGTTGATGGGAAGGGAGAACCCGAGCCCTATGTTACCGCCGCTGGGGGAGGCTATCCAGGTATTCACCCCCACGACCTCGCCGCGGATGTTTACCAGGGCCCCGCCGGAGTTACCGCGGTTGATGGCCGCGTCGGTCTGGATAAA